>NZ_VATT01000028.1:0-43169 GCF_005781225.1 Escherichia sp. E4736
AGGGCTGGCGGGGGGAATAAACCTCTATGCTTATGCGCCTAATCCATTAAGCTGGATCGATCCTCTTGGCTTAGAAAAAAATTGTTTTAAGCCCAATCATAAAGCAGGTATGAGTCGGAATAAATATGGTCATGCCCGCGATCGACATGGTTCTCAACGTAGTGTTCAGTCTATGAAAGATCGTGCCAGATCAAGAAATAAACCGCAGGGACATTTTAGTGATAATAGATTAATTGAAGAGGCATTTGAAAAAGCACCATCCACTCCTGGTGTTCATGATGTAACTGTCTCTCGACCTTCCAGGGTTCATTATCCGGATGGTACAGATAAATCTACGGATGTTGTAAGGGTTGTTATTGGTGCCGATGGTGAACCTACTACCGCATTTCCTTATATTCTTGGGGATCAGCCATGAAGATAGAATTGTTCATAAATGAAAAAGAACCGGAAATAGATGTAGATTTAAATGAGCAAGAGATGGAGTGTTCTCCGTTCAGTTTTGCGTTAGAACAGCTTTCTCAGTATGTAAATGGGGAGATAATTATATATTTTGATGACTTACATAAAATTAACATCGATTTGTTTTACGATTTTTCAGTATGTCTTGATGACATACTGAAATCAATAAGAAATGTAAGGGATAATCTACCTGTAGATGAAAGCATTTGGTTTTGCGAGCAAGGTTCTGATTTTTACATCGATTATAAAAATAAGAATGAATTTGTCGAGGTTTATTATAGAAAAGGTTTCGACACAGGTTTTCCGAATAGTGAGATTGAGGATTTTAGTGCAATTATTCAGGCGTCTGAATATGTTTCTGAATGGTCTTCTTTGATTGATAAAATAAATGAGGAGATTTTTAAATATACACTTAACGATATATCCAATGTGATTTAAGAGCGCAGTGGGGGGGAGTGCGTGGCGAGCGTGTGGATGATATGTAAGGATACAACAGAACCTGCGTTTTCAGGGGCAATGCCTTGACCGTGAGACGGGACTGCATTATAAGCGTTTCAGATACTACGATCCGGACTGCAGGCGGTTTACGCAGCCAGATCCGATAGGGCTGGCGGGGGGGATAAACCTTTATGCTTATGCGCCGAATCCGCTGTCCTATACAGACCCATTAGGTCTACGAAGAACGTGGTGTGGACGTCCTCAAAATAAATCAACTCGCCATTCCACAAGAAAAAGAGCGAGAGAAGCAGCGGCTCATGCACATAACGGGAGAAAACGGCCTCAACCACCTAAAAATCCGCCACCAAATGCAACTCCAGAACAGTTGAAAAAGTGGAGAGAAAAATGGAGTCGGTACAATCAACAACAAAAATATAGTCATCCTGAATCTCATCCAGACTCATCGCATCCAGAGCCTCATTATCATGAAGGTCAAAAGCCTGATATTTCACGTCAGGGTGATGGGCGAGATATAAATAATCATCATACATTTTAGGATAAGGTAATGAAAAATCTAATTTTTTTTATTAAATATTTTATTGTAAAGAACAGGCAAGCGCATTGGATATCATTAACATCTGGCAAATGGGATAAGTTTTCTTCTAAAATTGACAAAATAGAAAAGCATCTTAATGAACGATGCGTATTAATAGAGAAGAATATAAGCGAGGAGTTTTCTCATTTGATTGATAAAAAAAATATAAGACATGGATTCTATTTTGATCGATATTTATGCAATGAAAGACTCTCACCAGTTACATTTGAACAAATTCATGATGATAGTATTCTTGTATGTCCTGATGAAAAAGTTGCTTTTTATTTCCATCACGATGGATGGATGTGGTATTGCTGTGTTTGATTAATGTAAATAATAAATATTTAGGTAATCAATCCTCTTAGTTTTTCGACGTATAGATATAAATTATGATTATGGCACTACCATTTTTATGATTTATAGAGGAAATGGGTGGTACGATTATACGGGATACTTACAATAGCTCTAGACAAATATTACCACCCGTCAGCCCTTGTTGAGAGCGGAGAGACGTATTCTGGCCAGTCCCCTAATGCTTATAAAGCCCATCGATTTCGCCCACTTTCTTTCGCCCGGTATAAAGCGCTGTCGGCATCCGAAATAATTTGTTCAGCCGTTTTTGTGGGAGCAGAACAGGCAATCCCCTGACTAACCGTAACAAATGCATTAACAGCAGATGCCTGATGCAGGATAGCTGCCAGTTTCAGTTCTTGCTTCACTCTGGCTGCTACCGTCTCAGCTTCCGGCAATGTCGCATTAAAAAGTAGGATAGCAAACTCTTCGCCACCATAACGAGCGACTATATCTTCAGGTTGGCGAATTGCGCGTTGCAGGGCGTCGGCAACTTGTATCAAACATTTATCGCCCGCTGGGTGCCCGTAGGTGTCGTTGTAGCGTTTAAAAAAATCGACATCCAACATAATGAGAGCAAATGACCCGCCGTTATCTATCGCGTCGTGTAAGATACTGTTCATTGCACGTCGGTTTGCTATCCCAGTTAAAGGATCACGATGTGCTAATGCATCAAGGCGATTAATTAACTGGTTGTTGTACTTGTTTTGTTGCCATGCTTCTTCAAACCAACGTAATAAAATAAGTCGCCCACCATATAGCGCCAGTGAAAAAAGGCCCCAGATGACAGCGAAATGAACATTCACATGCTGATTGAGAACAAGACTGGCTAACGGGATGCTAAACCATAATGGAGTGATAAATGCGAGTAATGATGGCGTGTGAAAATACAGCGCAACAACGGCACTAAGCATTAATAATACACACAGAGGGTAAGCAAAAGGTAACGTCCAGTGTGCAATGAAATAAAAGCAACACCATGACCATAACAGGCTTAGAATGACCAATAGTTGCTGAATATACAGCACTTTTTTTCGGGAGATGAGCAATAAAAGGCCACTAATCAGCAGAATGCCGAAAGATGAAATATCAATAGTATGTACAAGGTTTTTCTCATTAAGCCCTGAAGTCATGTCCTCATTAAACAAAATACCACGCAGCAAAATCATCGATGAAAAACAGATGTTAATCAAGGCAAACCACGGCAGGCTAATCGACATTCCGCGAATAACCATATCCCGGCGATTTTTCCACGAATAATGAGCGTTTTTTCTTTTATCAGGAACCATTTTTTATAACCAGAAAAGGGCAGGAAACCTGCCCAATTTATACTGAATTTAAGGTGTCACTATATTGAACCAAAATTCAAAATTATCCATATAACCTAACAGCTCGTTGAGTTTTTCCGCATTGCCGGTAATTTTAACGTCTCCTTTGTCCGTGGCTTCTTTCAGCGTCTCTTCTTTCAGTACTATTTTGTTCAATACATCACGAGACAGAGTGATAGTGGCATCCGCATTCGAAGCCTCTACACCAGCGGTATGATTGAGAACACCATTTTCAAGCTCCACTTTATAGGTGCCGCCATCTTCACCAAAATCGAAATTCAACACGGCTTTGGCATCTGCCGCTTTCTCACCATTAATATGGACGGCAAGATAATCAAAGAACATCTCTGGCGTCATTGCACGCACAGTGTCAGGGCTGGCAGTATTTGGTGTTGGTAATTTTTGTACGCCGTTACGCAATTCCTGTGCGCCAGTGAGATAGAAATTACGCCACGGCCCAGATTCAGCCTGATAGCCTAACTGCTCAAGCGCATCAGCTTCCAGATTTCTCGCTGCCTGGTTGTTTGGATCCGCAAATACCACCTTACTGACAACCTGAGCAACCCAGCGGAAATTACCCTGGTCATAATCCTGTTTGGCTTTTTGTAAAATGGCATCAGCACCGCCCATATACTCGACAAATTTCTTTGCGCCTTCTTCTGGCGGCAGTTCATCAAGCGTTGCGGGGTTACCATCAAACCAGCCGAGATAAAGCACGTAAGTTGCTTTTACGTCATGACTTACCGAACCATAATAACCGCGATTCGCCCAGGTGTTAGCCAGTGAAGAGGGCAGTTTAAAGTTTGCGGCAATTTCATCACGGGTCATCCCCTGATTTGCCATACGCAGAGTTTGATCATTGATGTAACGATACAAGTCACGCTGGCTTTTAAGCAGTTTGACCACGTTATCATTGCCCCAGGTTGGCCAGTGATGTTGAGCGAGAATAATCTCGGCTTTATCACCCCATAAATTGAGCGCTTCGTTAATATATTTTGACCACGGCAGCGGTTGGCGAATTTTAGCCCCGCGCAGCGAATAGGTGTTATGAAGGGTGTGCGTGACATCTTCTGCTGTTTCGATCAGTTTCTTTTCTTCAATAAACCACAGCATTTCAGAAGGCGCTTCGGAACCTGGCGCCATCAGAAAATCATAGGTCAACCCGTCAATAGTTTCTTTTTGCCCGGTTTTGGTGATGTAGTTAGTAGGAGCAATCAACGTGACCGTTCCTGCTGAAGTGGTTGTTCCCAGTCCCGCGCCGACCTGGCCTTTAACATCAGGTTTCAATAAGTTGCCATACATATAACTGGCTCGTCGGCTCATCACATTGCCAGCCATAATATTTTCGGAAACGGCCTCCTCCAAAAATCCGGCTGGCGCATAGATTTTAACTTTGCCTGATTTAACGTCAGCTTCATCAATTACGCCGCGAACACCACCGTAGTGATCGACATGACTGTGTGTGTAGATAACCGCCACTACCGGTTTTTGGCCGCGATTTTTGTAATAGAGATCCATCCCAACTTTGGCTGTTTCTGCTGAAACAAGTGGATCAACGACGGTAATACCCTCTTTGCCTTCAATGATGGTCATATTTGATAGATCGAGGTTACGAATCTGATAGACACCTTCAGTCACTTCAAATAATCCGCTGATATTTATCAGTTGCGCCTGACGCCATAAACTTGGATTCACCGTATCAGGGGCTTTATCGCCTTCTTTGATAAAAGCGTATTGTTGTGGATCCCAGATAACATTTCCTTGTTCGCCCTTAATCACGTCCTGAGGAATAGGGGCAATAAAACCTTTATGGGCATCAGTAAAGTCAGTGTTATCGGAAAACGGCAACTGGTTATAGAGTAAATTGTTTGCTTGCTGCGTGGCTGCGGTGGCGTTTTTAGGGGCTTCCGCCGCGAGGAGAGGTAAGGAACTGGTGGTGAATAATCCCGTTATTAGCAGACTTTTAACAATATGATTAAGCTGCATCTTAAGTGTCTCCAGAATGGATTTTTATTGAGGGTAATTACGGATGAAAATTTTTAGTGAGGGCAAGAATAACTATAATGGGCGTTAACAAATTGGCAAGCCGGGAACTTGGTGTTTTCTTAATGGCATGTTGGCGAAGAATATATTCTGCAAGTTAACGTTTTCGTTGGCGCTTTATTTAAAAGGGTGTAGTACAAATATGTACAATTTCAAGTAGGCATTATTACCGTAAAAACGCATTACCGGACACACGACATTCACAACGTGTGTTAATTTTACTGACATCTTTCAAAAGGAGCACAATCATGCCGCACATAGACATTAAATGTTTTCCGCGTGAACTGGACGAACAACAAAAAGCAGCGCTTGCTGCAGATATTACCGACGTTATTATTCGCCATCTGAACAGTAAAGACAGTTCGATAAGCATTGCGCTACAGCAGATTCAACCAGAATCATGGCAAGCTATCTGGGACGCCGAAATTGCGCCCCAAATGGATGCCTTGATAAAGAAACCTGGTTACAGCATGTAATGCTTAACCAGCCGTAACACGCTTGCCGCTGGTAACAAACGTGCCAGCGCCTAAATGATGCAACGTATTGAGCTTATCATCATCAAACTGCCAGCGGCCTTCGACAAATACCTGTGCGTCTGCCGCTGCTGATACCACTTCGCCAAACAGCGTGTCGTATTTCTCTTGCGCGGAAGTCGCTGGTAGCAATCGGCACTCCATCCACGCCAGACATTTCTCTTCAACAAGTGGCAAACCAAGCACCGGACCTTTCACCACCGGAATGCCATAGCAATTAAATTTATCTTCTTCACGCCCAGATACACTTCCCACTGCCCACGTCCAGTTAGTCGCTGCAACGCCCGGGATAACGATGCCAAATTTACCGTTACGTTCAATCAACTCCCTCGTCCATGTCGATTTATCTACCACAATTGCCACGCGTGGAGGTTCAAACTCCACCGGCATTGACCAGGCTGCCGCCATAATGTTACGCCGCTGGGATTGCTCATCTAAACTGGTGATCAGGACAGTAGGGCCATGATTTAACAGACGGCTGGCATGGTGTAATTCTACGGGGATGAATCGGCTCACGGTATCGCCTCGCTAAGAAGGTTGTTTTAAAAGCGTAGCTCGTAACGCAATAAGCAACGAAATTAACGGGATCGGCGATTTGCGAACGTGATGCATGTCCGCGATCGCACAAAATAGCCTGTGCGGCGTCTATTCCAGGTTTTGACATCCTCCACGCCCTGAATGACGAGGATCCCTGCTACGTTCAGGCTGTCGCCTGAATCATTTCGGTGGGTTCCTGCTTCAACGGGCGGCCTGACTGCACCATCCCTCCACAGGCAAGAACGGCGTGTCCCGCAGCTAAAATGTTACGAGCGCCGTTTACATCGGCGTTCACTGTATATCCACATACCTGGCATCTGAATTTACTTTGTGACAGGCGGTTTTCTTTCGCTGTATGACCACAGCACGCGCAACGCTGGCTTGTGTACACTGGCGGAACAGCAAGCACCTGACCGCCACGCCAGAGCTGCTTGTACTCAAGCTGGCGGCGCATTTCATACCAGCCCTGATCCAGTATCGAACGGTTTAAACCTGATTTTGCCCGGACATTGCGCCCCGGCTGGCTGACCGTACCCGCTGCTGACTTTGACATATTGCTGACCTTCAAATTTTCAATGACTATCATTGCGTGGTTTTTGCTGACGGTCGTTGTGACTTTGTGAAGGTAGTCCCTGCGGATATTTACGATACGGTGTACCACTTACCGCAGGACTGGCTGACTGTGACATTTTTTACAACACCCGTGACCTGACGACTGTTCCGGTAGCGCATCCAGCCAAGTTTCGGCAGAAAAATACGGCTGTTTTCCTGATCGAGCTTAACGCCCTGCGGGTAGCGGAATGCGTCATTCTGTCCCCGCTTTTAGAATCGGGGAAAAGCCGCACGCTTCTGGAAGAAATTTTTGTAGGCTCGCTCAAGGTCTTTCAGTGACTGTTGCAATGGCTGTGATGGGGCATCTTTAATCCATTGTGTTTCAGTGGCATTTTTCCACTCAACCAACCAGGAAGCCATTTTCGCGTAAGGGATGTATTTATTACCGGCCTCATTATTCTCATTCTGAAGCGCCAGAGCACGATTGAAAACGAAACGACATGCGCCTGCGAAGCACCTCATTTCACGCTCCTGTTGACCACCGGGTCTTAACTGGAATTTAAATGCTTGTAGTCGCTTCACAGGGCAAAATATACTTTGGTCTATGAAAAAAGAAACCGATATCCGACGCGGAAGGCACTGTGTTTTCCTGATGCATGTTCACCTGGTCTTTGTCTAACCAAATACAGACGCCAGATTTTTGACCATGACGCGACAGAAAAACTACGCACTTACTTTTCAAATGTATGTGCTGATTTTGAGGCTGAATCGGTTGAAATGGATGGTGAACAAGATCATGTCCATTTGTTAATTAACTATCCACCCAAACTGGCGATATCCAGTCTGGTAAACAGCCTCAAAAGCGTATCGAGTAGATTGCTGCGACGAGATCGACCAGATATTGCAGTCAGGTATTACCACAAATGCGTTTTGTGGAGTCCCGGCTATTTTGCCAGTAGCTGCGGAGGTGCGCCAATATCCGTCATCCGCCAATACATTGAACAACAGCAAACACCTGGTTAGGTGGAAAACCGCGCCTTATATTCCCACCCTGAAGGACGGGGTTTTATGGCGCACTGGATAAAACCACTAACGGAAACGCCTGATGACGCCCATTCTGAATCATTATTTTGCCCGCATTAACTGGTCGGGAGCTGCTGCGGTCAATATCGATACGCTTCGTGCATTACACCTGAAACACAATTGCACCATTCCATTTGAAAATCTTGATGTTCTGCTGCCGAGGGAAATGCAGCTTGATGATCAATCTCTGGAAGAGAAATTGGTGTTTGCCCGGCGTGGCGGTTATTGCTTTGAACAGAATGGCGTGTTTGAACGGGTTTTACGCGAGCTGGGTTTTCATGTACGTAGTCTGTTAGGGCGCGTAGTGTTATCTAATCCGCCATCATTACCGCCGCGCACGCATCGTTTGCTGTTGGTAGAACTGGAAGGTGAACAATGGATTGCCGACGTTGGTTTTGGTGGTCAGACGCTGACCGCGCCAATCCGTTTAGTGCCGGATATCGCACAAACAACGCCACATGGCGAATATCGGCTGTTACAGGAAGGGGGCGACTGGGTGTTGCAGTTTAATCATCATCAGCACTGGCAGTCGATGTACCGTTTTGATCTCTGCGAGCAGCAACAAAGCGATTATGTGATGGGTAATTTCTGGTCGGCGCACTGGCCGCAATCGCATTTTCGCCATCATTTGTTAATGTGCCGCCATTTGCCGGACGGTGGCAAGCTGACGTTGACCAATTTTCATTTCACCCATTATGAAAATGGTCACGTAGCAGAGCAGCAGAATTTGCCAGATGCGGCGTCGTTGTATGCCGTGATGCAGGAGCAGTTTGGACTGGGCGTGGATGATGCGAAACATGGGTTTACTGTGGATGAGCTGGCGCAGGTGATGGCAGCGTTTGATACGCATCCGGAAGCGGGGAAATAGTTGGTGCCAGAGTGCCGGATGCGGCGTAAACGCCTAATCCGGCGGTTGTAGGCCTGATAAGCGAAGCGCATCAGGCAATTTGTTTTTCTGCCGTATATGGCAACGGTTTTAAAGATCAATTGCCCACTCGGCATGAAATAAAATCACCGCCGTACCAGAAATAGTCACTTTCTCCGGTTGGTTATCCCGAATTGTCACCGTCACATCAATTACACCATCACGCCCCAATGCGCGCCCCTGATGGCCTTTAACACGCAACACGCTGCCATCGTGGGGCAATACGTTGTGATGCACCAACCATGCACCCATAGGGCCATTGGCATTGCCAGTCACCGGATCTTCCACAATACCAATCGCAGGCGAGAACATGCGACCATCGGTTTCGTTTTTGCCAGGGCGGATCTGAAACGGGAAGAAACCATTGCAGCCAATCTGTTTGCTGATAGCGCTCAGCGCAGCAAGATCAGGCGAAAGGGCGTCGATATCCACTTCTGGTTTCAACGGGATCATCACTTTTGAGTGTCCTGTTGTTGCCACCTGAATTGGCAAGCCTGGCAGAATATCGTCTTCAGTGAGATGAAGCGCGTTGATAATCGCCGCACGTGTTTCACCTTCCAGCGGTGGCTCAAAGCCAGGAGAACCTTGTTCCAACGAAATACGATAATCATCGTTGTGCTTTTCGATAGTCACGCGGTGTTTTCCTGCCAGCGACGTTTGCCAGACCGTGCAATTTCCCAAACCTAATACCTTCGAACGTACATAATGTGCTGCCACGGTCGCGTGACCGCAAATCGGCACTTCAACCGTTGGCGTAAAGTAGCGAATGCGCACATCGCTGTCGTCACTGTGCAGCAGAAACGCAGTTTCCGAATGGCCTAACTCGCGGGCGATAAGTTGCATTTGCGCTTCACTGAGATTATCGGCAGGGAAAACAACACCGGCAGAATTGCCGCGAAACGGTTGAGAGGTAAAAGCATCGACGTGGTAAACCTGCGGTTTCATTAATGTTCTCCTGTGGCTGGAGAACTATCATAGCCTGCAACTGGCCGGAGAGCGAAGGGCTATCCGGCCAGGGTGATGATTAACGCCGCGAACGCACAATCTGATAGCGACGAGTAAAGTACTCAAACGGCGCGCTCCACACATGCACCAGTCGGGTGAACGGGAAGAGCAGGAAGATGGTCATCCCCAACACCAGATGAACGCGAAAGATATAAGCTACGCCATCAAGATGCGTCGATGCGCCGCCCTGGAAAGTAACGATGCTTTGCGCCCAGCCCACCAGCTTCATCATTTCACTGCCGTCCGGATGTTGTGCTGAAAAGGGAATGGTGGTTAACCCAAGAATGCACTGAATTAACAAAATGGCGAGGATCAGGATATCCGCACTAGAAGACGTCGCCCGGATGCGCGGATTTGTTAAACGACGCACCAGCAGCCCCGCACCGCCAATCAACGTTAATACACCGCAAATACCACCGAGCACCATCGCCATCTGTTGTTTTACCGCCACCGGCAGAAACCACGCGTACATCCAGTGCGGCGTTAACATGCCAAACAGATGACCGAAGAAGATCCCCAGAATGCCGATATGGAACAAGTTCGACCACAGCACCATCCCGCGTTTATCCAGCATCTGGCTAGAGGCGGCGCGCCAGCTATACTGCCCGTAATCGTAGCGCAGCCAGCTTCCAAGGATAAAAACCGTGCCACACAAGTACGGGTAGATATCGTAAAAAAAGACGTTCAGATACTGAATCATTTCCCACCTCCCGCACTGATGTCGACATACTGCGGTGCGACATCATGGCTAAAGCGTCGCTGATATTGATTAAGCGGCGAGCTGTCACACGCCGTGGCGTTATCTTCAATAAACTTCACCTGTTCCTCTTCCCACACCGCATCCAGCGCCTGGCGGGTGTCATCGCGCTCTTCACTGCGAATTTGTTTAGTGACACTGTCACTTGAAAGTGTACTACCCGCCAGATGCAGTAGGGCGTCAAACAACGAATACCACGGTGCCTCGCGTTGTTTTAAGCGTCCGCCAAGCAGAGCGAGGATCGGCGCAACGTTGAGTAACCCTTCTTTCGCCTGATCGTCCGGCAGTACGCTTAAATACTCCAGATACAGCGGCAGATAATCAGGCAGTTCCCGACAATCCAGTTGCAGACCGACCTTTTCATACTCCGCCAGCAGGTTCACCATTGCCTGGCCTCGATCGCGGGACTCGGCATGAACATGTTCGAACAGCAGCAGCGATGTGGTACGTCCACGGTCAAACACTTCGCACCATTCGGCCTGTTTATCCAGCAGCGGCGCGTTAAGCAGGTTGTTGGTGAAATCCGTAAGCATCGGCGCGTCGCGGCGGATCAACGCCAGCGCATCCTCCTTGCTTTCCCATAACAGCTCGTCCGGATATTCCATCAACAGGCCGATCACTTTGAGGATCTGCATTATTCGCCCTCCGCTTTATTGCGTACTTCGGTAATGTCGATGGCATCAATTCGGCTACTATTGAACAGGTTGAATTTGCTGTCCGAGCCGTGGCAACCGTCGCCAAAAGTAAAGCCGCAGCCGTTACGTTCTGCGAAAGCGTCGCCCGCCATTTCACGATGACTGGTCGGAATGACAAAACGATCTTCATAGTTGGCGATAGCGAGATAGCGATACATATCTTCGACCTGAGCGACGCTCAAACCCACTTCGTCGATGGCGCGGGTATCCGTTACGCCTTCTACGGTTTGTGAACGCATATAGTGGCGCATCGCCATCATCCTTTTTAGCGCCCGCAGTACCGGGCCGGTATCGCCGGCACTCAACATATTGGCGAGATATTGCACCGGAATACGCAGGCTTTCGATGGCGGGGAGCACGCCTTCGCTTTTCGGCAAACCGCCCGCATCAGCGTAGGACTGAATCGGCGACAACGGAGGAACGTACCAGACCATCGGCAGGGTGCGATATTCAGGGTGCAACGGTAGCGCCAGTTTCCAGTCCATCGCCATTTTGTAGACAGGTGAACGCTGGGCAGCTTCAATCACATTTTGTGGAATACCTTGTTTCAGGGCTTCCTCGATCACTGAGGGATCGTGCGGATCGAGGAACACTTCGCACTGGCGTTCATAGAGATCAACCTCGCGCTCGGTGCTCGCCGCTTCCTCAATGCGGTCGGCGTCGTAAAGCAGCACGCCCAGATACCGGATGCGCCCCACGCAGGTTTCTGAGCACACGGTGGGTTGACCTGACTCAATTCGCGGGTAACAGAAGATACATTTTTCTGACTTGCCGCTTTTCCAGTTGAAGTAGATTTTTTTGTACGGACAACCGCTAATGCACAAACGCCAGCCACGGCATTTATCCTGATCGATCAGCACAATGCCATCTTCTTCGCGTTTGTAGATAGCGCCGCTGGGGCAGGTCGCCACGCAGCTGGGGTTGAGGCAGTGTTCGCACAGACGCGGCAGATACATCATGAAGGTGTTTTCAAACTGCCCGTACATCTCCTTTTGCATGGCTTCGAAGTTGCGGTCGCGGGCGCGTTTTTCGAACTCGCCGCCCAGCAGTTCTTCCCAGTTTGGCCCCCAGATCACTTTGTCCATCCGCTTACCGTCAATCAGCGAACGCGGGCGGGCGGTGGGAATATGTTTACCTTCTGGCGCGCTATGCAAATGTTCGTAGTCGAAGGTGAAAGGTTCGTAGTAATCGTCAATCTGCGGCACCACCGGGTTGGCGAAGATTTTGGTTATTACCCCCATCTTGCTGCCCAGACGCGGACGGATCTTACCGTTGACATCGCGGACCCAGCCGCCTTGCCACTCTTCCTGATCTTCCCAGTTTTTCGGATAACCAATGCCCGGTTTGGTTTCGACGTTGTTAAACCATGCGTACTCCATGCCTTCGCGACCGGTCCAGACGTTTTTGCAGGTCACCGAACAGGTATGGCAGCCGATACATTTGTCGAGGTTAAGCACCATGCCGACTTGCGAACGGATTTTCATTTTTTCGCCTCCTGTACCTGATCGCGACCTTCATCATCCAGCCAGTTAACGTTCTTCATCTTGCGGATCATGATAAATTCGTCGCGGTTCGAGCCGACGGTGCCGTAGTAGTTGAAGCCCCAGGCCAGCTGCGCGTAACCGCCAATCATATGCGTCGGTTTCGGGCAAACGCGGGTGACCGAGTTATGAATGCCGCCGCGCATGCCGGTTACTTCCGAGCCGGGGATATTCATAATGCGTTCCTGGGCGTGATACATCATGGTCATGCCCGGCGGTACGCGCTGACTAACAACCGCACGAGCTGTCAGCGCGCCGTTGGCGTTAAACACTTCCACCCAGTCGTTATCGACAATGGTCAGTTCGCGGGCATCGGTTTCGCTGATCCAGACAATCGGTCCACCGCGAGAAAGCGTCAGCATCAGCAGGTTTTCACTGTAGGTGGAGTGAATGCCCCATTTCTGGTGCGGCGTCAGGAAGTTAAGTGCTTTTTCCGGGAAGCCGTTTGGCGGGATCTGGCGCATTTCACTGACGCTGCGGGTGTCGATAGGCGGGCGATAAGCCACCAGGCTTTCACCAAAAGCACGCATCCACGGATGATCCTGATACAGCTGCTGACGGCCCGACAGCGTGCGCCACGGAATTAACTCATGAACGTTGGTGTATCCGGCGTTGTAGGAGACGAGATCGCTTTCGAGACCGGACCATGTGGGGCTGGAGATAATTTTACGTGGCTGCGCCTGAATATCGCGAAAGCGAATCTTCTCGTCCTCTTTGTGCAGCGCCAGATGGGTATGTTCGCGTCCGGTGATTTCGCCCAGCGCCTGCCACGCTTTGACCGCCACATGGCCGTTGGTTTCCGGTGCCAGCGCCAGAATCACTTCTGACGCATCAATGGCGGTGTCAATCAACGGACGCCCCTGTGCCGGGCCATCACGCTTGGTGTAATTGAGTTTACCGAGGAAATCGATTTCATCCTGGGTATTCCACGAAATCCCTTTACCGCCGTTGCCAAGTTTGTCCATCAGTGGCCCGAGCGAGGTAAAGCGTTCATAGGTAGCAGGGTAGTCGCGTTCCACCGCCACAATATTGGGGGCAGTTTTGCCAGGGATCAGATCGCATTCGCCTTTGCGCCAGTCGAGCACTTCACACGGCTGGGAGAGCTCTGCCGGAGAGTCGTGTAACAACGGTTGCAGCACAACATCCGTTTCTTTGCCGAGATGTCCCACGCACACTTGCGAAAAGGCTTTGGCGATACCTTTGTAGATTTCCCAGTCGCTGCGTGATTCCCAGGCCGGATCGACCGCCGCAGAAAGTGGATGAATAAACGGATGCATATCCGAAGTATTCATATCGTCTTTTTCGTACCAGGTGGCGGTAGGCAGAACAATATCGGAGAAAAGACAGGTGCTGGACATACGGAAGTCGAGCGTCACCAGCAGGTCGAGCTTGCCTTCAATCGCTGCAGTTTGCCACTCAACTTCTTCCGGTTGGATTCCCTCCGTCGGTCCAAGTTCTTGCCCCTGAATGCCACTTTCCGTACCCAGCAGATACTTCTGCATATACTCGTGGCCCTTGCCGGACGAGCCAAGCAGGTTTGAACGCCAGACAAACAGGTTACGCGGATGGTTGCTGCCGTTGTCCGGCTGTTCGCAGGCCATGCGTAACTCGCCTGACTTCAGTGCCTGGGCGGTAAATTCGGCGGGTGATAATCCGGCCTTGTCGGCTTCGGCTTTCAGGGATAGCGGGTTACGCCCCAGTTGCGGCGCAGAAGGTAGCCAGCCCATGCGCTCGGCGCGAACGTTGAAATCAATCAGATGACCGCTGTATTTACTGGCGTCGGCCAGCGGTGAGAGCAATTCCTGCGCGGTGACTTTTTCATAGCGCCACTGGCTGGAGTGATTGTAGAAAAACGAGGTGCTGTTCATCTGGCGTGGTGGACGGTTCCAGTCGAGCGCAAAGGCCAGCGGCAACCAGCCGGTTTGCGGGCGCAGTTTTTCCTGACCGACATAGTGCGCCCAGCCGCCGCCGCTTTGCCCGACACAACCGCAGAAGATCAGCATATTGATCATCCCGCGGTAGTTCATGTCCATGTGATACCAGTGGTTGACGCCTGCGCCGAGGATAATCATCGAGCGCCCATGCGTTTTATGGGCGGTATCGGCAAATTCGCGGGCGATGGTTTCAATATACTGGCGCGGTACGCCGGTAATTTGCTCACCCCAGGCTGGGGTGTACGGTTTGATTTCAGCGTAATCTTTTGCGCTGCTTTCATCTTCCAGCCCGCGATCGAGGCCGTAATTCGCCAGTACCAGATCATAAACGCTGACGACCGGACAGGTGCTGCCATCGGCTAATGTCAGGTTTTTAACGGGTAATTGACGCACCAGTACAGGATCGTGTTTTACGCTGCGAAAGTGCGGATTTTCAATGCCGCCAAAGTAGGGGAAGGCCACGCCTGCAACGATGTCGTGTTGACCGAGCAGGGTTAACGACAATTCGGTTTCCGTACCGGCGGCAATGGATTCCAGATTCCATTTGCCTTTTTCTCCCCAGCGGAAACCAATCGAACCGTTCGGCACCACCAGTTCACCTGCGGTATTAACCGCCACGGTTTTCCACTGCGGATTGTTGCTTTCGCCCAGTCCATTCACCAGGTCAAACGCGCGGATCATGCGCCCGGGAACGTAGCTGCCATCTTCACGTGGTTCCAGCATTACCAGCATCGGCATGTCGCTGTAGCGGCGGCAGTAGTTGATAAAGTAGTCGCTGGGATTATCGAGATGAAACTCTTTTAAAATCACATGGCCCATCGCCATTGCCAGCGCGCTATCAGTGCCTTGCTTTGGCGCCAGCCACTGGTCGCACAGTTTTGCTACTTCCGAGTAGTCAGGGGTAATGGCGATAGTTTTGGTGCCTTTGTAACGCACTTCGGTAAAGAAGTGAGCGTCTGGCGTGCGCGTCTGCGGTACGTTAGATCCCCAGGCGATGATGTAACTGGAGTTATACCAGTCGGCAGATTCTGGCACGTCGGTTTGCTCGCCCCAGGTCATTGGCGAGGCGGGCGGCAGGTCGCAATACCAGTCGTAGAAACTTAAACAGGTGCCGCCAAGCAGCGACAGATAACGCGTTCCGGCGGCGTAAGATACCATCGACATCGCTGGAATCGGTGAGAATCCGGCAACGCGATCCGGGCCGTAAGTTTTGATGGTCCAGACGTTAGCGGCGGCAATCAGCTGGTTTAGTTCCTGCCAGTTGGAGCGGATAAAGCCGCCGCGCCCACGTACCTGCTTGTAGCTCAGGCACTTTTGCGGATCGTTCATAATCGATGCCCACGCCAGTACTGGATCGTTGTGCTGTTTAAGGGCTTCGCGCCACAGTTCAATCAGTCGTTTACGAATTAGCGGGTATTTCAGGCGGTTAGCGCTGTAAAGATACCAGGAGTAACTTGCGCCACGCGGGCAGCCGCGGGGTTCATGATTGGGCAGATCAGGGCGAGTGCGCGGGTAGTCGGTCTGCTGGATTTCCCAGGTCACCAGGCCATTTTTAACGTAGATTTTCCAGCTACAGGAGCCAGTGCAGTTAACGCCGTGGGTGGAACGCACGATTTTGTCGAATTGCCAACGCTGGCGATAGCTATCTTCCCAGTCGCGGTTGCTATGCATCACCTGTCCGTGACCATCGGCAAAGGTTTCGCCCTTTTGTTTGAAGTAGCGAAAGCGATCCAAAAGTTTACTCATGACTTGACTCCTGCTCCAGGAATGATTTGGGATCTGATGCCTTGTCGGATGCGACACGGTTGTACACCTGGCATCGATCTCTTATTTTTGGCTGAACTTCCGCCGACCATAAACCAGCCAGGTCAGCAGCACACAGATGATGTAAAAGATTAAAAACACTTTCATCGCGCCCACTGGCGATCCGGTCATATTCAGCGACATGCCAAATGCTTGTGGAATAAAGAAGCCGCCCACCGCGCCGATGGCCGAAATAAAGCCCAGCGCCGCCGCCGTTTCAGTGATTGCTTCTCGCTGGGCCTGTTCATCGCTGCCGCCTTTCATCTTGACGCGATAAACCGTTATCTGGCGAAAGATGACAGCGATCATCTGGAAAGTAGAACCACTTCCCAAACCAGCGGTAAGGAATAACCCCATAAACACAGCGTAAAATGCGATGAAATTGCCGGAACCCGTGCCAGGTAGGGTAAGGAACAGCAGGGCGCTGAAAATCGCCATAAAAATGAAGTTGATCAACGTCACCCGCACGCCGCCGAATTTATCGGAAATAGCACCACCCACCGACCGCGCGATGGCACCGATAAACGGGCCAAAGAACGCCAGGCGCAGAATATTCACATCCGGGAACTGTGTTTTTGCCAGCATGGCAAATCCGGCGGAAAAACCGATAAACGAGCCAAAGGTAGCGAGATAGAGCAGACTCAGCAGCCACAGATGCAACCGTTGCAAAACGGGCAACTGGTCAGCAATTGACGCACGTGAACTGGCAATATCATTCATCCCTGACCAGGCGGCGATAGTGGCAATCGCCAGTAGCGGTACCCAAATCCATGCGGCGTTCGCCAGCGACATCACCGAACCATCGGCCTGCGGTACGCCATTGACGCCAAGAAAAGCAAATACCGGTACAAAAATCACCAGCGGCGCAACCAGTTGCATCACGCTGACGCCTAAATTCCCCAACCCGCCATTAATCCCTAATGCACTGCCTTGTTTGGCTTTCGGGAAGAAAAAACTGATATTTCCCATACTCGAAGCAAAGTTCGCGCCAGCAAAACCACAGAGCAAAGCAATAACAATAAATATCCCAAAAGGGGTATTCGGATTTTGCACAGCAATACCGAGCCAGACGCAAGGAATAATCAGAATCGCGGTACTAAAAACTGTCCAACGGCGTCCGCCGAATATAGGCACCATAAAGGAGTAGGGAACACGCAATAATGCACCGGAAACGGAAGGTAAGGCGGTTAATAAAAAAAGCTGATCAGTAGTGAAATTAAAGCCGATTTTATTGAGATTAACGGCAACTGCGCTAAATAACATCCAGACACAGAAGGCAAGGAGTAAACAACTTACTGATATCCAGAGGTTTCTTCGGGCAATGTGTTTTCCTTTATTTTCCCAGAATGCCGGATTTTCTGGCTTCCAGTCGCGTAAAAGGTAACGATTATTTTTCTCATTTTGTAGTGCCATATTCTTCCTCACATGCACACATTGTTAATGAAAAAAAGACAAGGCAGGACATTGGACGCAATGGTCCGTTATTAGAATTAAGAGTAAATAGAGTGAAGTGCTGATTGAAAGAATAGATAACAAAGCGAATCTGCGGGGGGAGAAAGCTGATTATCTGAATGGATATGTGTTACTGAATGTAACAGTGATGCATCATATTTTTTACTTATTTTTAAACTAACATACGGCAAACGTATTTGTTGCCGTATGAATCGTGGCTTTATTGTCGTAGCCTTTGCTTATCGTTGACGCGTTGCCAGCCAGCAGAGCAGGGAACCGCCGCAGACCATCAATGCGCCTTGCCAGAAAGAGAACGATAGCGGAGCACTAAGCAGTACCGCAGCAAGCGCCGACGAAAGCACGGGCGTAAAATACGAACCTACCGCCATAATGGTGACATTGCCATGTAAAATGCCGACGTTCCACGCCGCGTAAGCAAATCCTAAAGTAAATGCCGCTGAGATAAGTTTTATAATGACGGGCGTGCTAAATACCATCTCCGGTTGCGGCGTTAAAAAATAGTAAACCCACAAACTTGCTCCCGTCAGCAGGACGAAAACGGTAATACCGTTAAATCCACGGGCATATTTATTGGTGACCGTGCAATAAGCTGCCCAGATAAAAGCACCAATAAAAGCCAGGCAATAACTCAACGGGCTGGTAGTGATATTGTTGATAATTTCATCCGGCTTGAGGCCATTTTCACCCCCTAATACCCAGCAGACGCCACCAAGGGCTAATAATAACCCTGGTACAATCAGCCAGTTGGTTTTCTGGCCATTAAACAGAATGGCAAAAAGTATCGTCAGACTGGGCCATAAATAGTTCACCATGCCCACTTCAATTGCCTGATGGCGGGTTGCTGCATACCCTAAGGAAAGTGCCAGACAGATTTCATAGCTGACGAATAAGAAACTCCCCGCAAGTAAATAACCTTTCGGGATCTGCCGAATGCGCGGAAAGCCAACCGTGAAAATTAACAGCAGCCCGCTTAATGAATAGATAGCAGCTGCGCCACCGACCGGGCCGAGCCCCTCACTGACGCCGCGAATCAATCCTACCATCGTGCTCCACAGGACGATCGCTATTAGCCCTATGAGCGTTGCTTTTTGTCGTGTCATGCTCGCTGTTTAGTCTCTCTTGCCGTTAAAAATTAAGCTGAAATTTATAGCATTTTTTTAACCAGGCTGTCAGGCAGTGGTGTGTTTTTCTACCGCCATTGAGGTAGGTCAATTTGCGCAGGCGGATTATTTTGTGGCAAACAGGTGTTCTTTTTGATTTCGCGCAAAAAGATTCAGAATTTTACTGTTAGTTTCCTCGCGCAGTAATACCCCTGAAAAAAGAGGAAAGCAATGGACGTCAGTCGCAGACAATTTTTTAAAATCTGCGCGGGCGGTATGGCGGGAACAACAGTAGCAGCATTGGGCTTTGCCCCGAAGCAAGCACTGGCTCAGGCGCGAAACTACAAATTATTACGCGCTAAAGAGATCCGTAACACCTGCACATACTGTTCCGTAGGTTGCGGGCTATTGATGTATAGCCTGGGTGATGGCGCGAAAAACGCCAGAGAAGCGATTTATCACATTGAAGGTGACCCGGATCATCCGGTAAGCCGTGGTGCGCTGTGCCCGAAAGGGGCCGGTTTGCTGGATTACGTCAACAGCGAAAACCGTCTGCGCTACCCGGAATATCGTGCGCCAGGTTCTGACAAATGGCAGCGCATTAGCTGGGATGAAGCATTCTCCCGTATTGCGAAGCTGATGAAAGCTGACCGTGACGCTAACTTTATTGAAAAGAACGAGCAGGGCGTAACGGTAAACCGTTGGCTTTCTACCGGTATGCTGTGTGCCTCCGGTGCCAGCAACGAAACCGGGATGCTGACCCAGAAATTTGCCCGCTCCCTCGGGATGCTGGCGGTAGACAACCAGGCGCGCGTCTGACACGGACCAACGGTAGCAAGTCTTGCTCCAACATTTGGTCGCGGTGCGATGACCAACCACTGGGTGGATATCAAAAACGCTAACGTCGTAATGGTGATGGGCGGTAACGCTGCTGAAGCACATCCCGTCGGTTTCCGCTGGGCGATGGAAGCGAAAAACAACAACGATGCAACCTTGATCGTTGTCGATCCCCGTTTTACGCGTACCGCTTCTGTAGCGGATATTTACGCACCTATTCGTTCCGGTACGGACATTACGTTCCTGTCTGGCGTTTTGCGCTACCTGATCGAAAATAACAAAATCAACGCCGAATACGTTAAGCATTACACCAACGCCAGCCTGCTGGTGCGTGATGATTTTGCTTTCGAAGATGGCCTGTTCAGCGGCTATGACGCTGAAAAACGCCAATACGATAAGTCGTCCTGGAACTATCAGTTCGATGAAAACGGCTATGCGAAACGCGATGAAACACTGACTCATCCGCGCTGTGTGTGGAACCTGCTGAAAGAGCACGTTTCCCGCTACACGCCGGACGTTGTTGAAAACATCTGCGGTACGCCAAAAGCCGACTTCCTGAAAGTGTGTGAAGTGCTGGCCTCCACCAGCGCGCCGGATCGCACAACCACCTTCCTGTACGCGCTGGGCTGGACGCAGCATACCGTGGGTGCGCAGAACATCCGTACCATGGCGATGATCCAGTTGCTGCTCGGTAACATGGGTATGGCCGGTGGCGGCGTGAACGCACTGCGTGGTCACTCCAACATTCAGGGCCTGACCGACTTAGGCCTGCTCTCTACCAGCCTGCCGGGTTATCTGACGCTGCCGTCAGAAAAACAGGTTGATTTGCAGTCGTATCTGGAAGCGAACACGCCGAAAGCGACGCTGGCCGATCAGGTGAACTACTGGAGCAACTATCCGAAGTTCTTCGTTAGCCTGATGAAATCTTTCTACGGCGATGCCGCGCAGAAAGAGAATAACTGGGGCTACGACTGGCTGCCGAAGTGGGATCAGACCTACGACGTCATCAAGTATTTCAACATGATGGACGAAGGCAAAGTCACCGGTTATTTCTGCCAGGGCTTTAACCCGGTTGCGTCCTTCCCGGACAAAAACAAAGTGGTTAGCTGCCTGAGCAAGCTGAAGTACATGGTGGTTATCGATCCGCTGGTGACTGAAACCTCTACCTTCTGGCAGAACCACGGCGAGTCGAACGATGTCGATCCGGCGTCTATTCAGACTGAAGTATTCCGTCTGCCTTCGACCTGCTTTGCTGAAGAAGATGGTTCTATCGCTAACTCCGGTCGCTGGTTGCAGTGGCACTGGAAAGGTCAGGACGCACCGGGCGAAGCGCGTAACGACGGCGAAATTCTGGCGGGCATCTACCATCATCTGCGCGAGCTGTACAAAGCCGAAGGTGGTAAAGGCGTAGAACCGCTGATGAAGATGAGCTGGAACTACAAGCAGCCGCACGAGCCGCAGTCTGACGAAGTGGCAAAAGAGAACAACGGCTATGCGCTGGAAGATCTCTATGACGCTAATGGGGTGCTGATTGCGAAGAAAGGTCAGTTGCTGAGTAGCTTTGCGCATCTGCGTGATGACGGTACGACCGCATCTTCTTGCTGGATCTATACCGGTAGCTGGACAGAGCAGGGCAACCAGATGGCTAACCGCGATAACTCCGACCCGTCCGGACTGGGGAATACGCTGGGATGGGCCTGGGCGTGGCCGCTCAACCGTCGCGTACTCTACAACCGTGCTTCGGCGGATATCAACGGTAAACCGTGGGATCCGAAACGGATGCTGATCCAGTGGAACGGCAGCAAGTGGACGGGTAACGATATTCCGGACTTCGGCAATGCCGCACCGGGTACGCCAACCGGGCCGTTTATCATGCAGCCGGAAGGGATGGGACGTCTGTTTGCCATTAACAAAATGGCGGAAGGCCCGTTCCCGGAACACTACGAGCCAATTGAAACGCCGCTGGGTACTAACCCGCTGCATCCGAACGTGGTGTCTAACCCGGTCGTTCGTCTGTATGAACAAGACGCGCTGCGGATGGGTAAAAAAGAGCAGTTCCCGTACGTGGGTACGACCTATCGTCTGACCGAGCACTTCCACACCTGGACCAAGCACGCATTGCTCAACGCAATTGCTCAGCCGGAACAGTTTGTGGAAATCAGCGAAACGCTGGCGGCGGCGAAAGGCATTGCCAATGGCGATCGTGTCACTGTCTCCAGCAAGCGTGGTTTTATCCGCGCGGTGGCTGTGGTAACGCGCCGTCTGAAACCGCTGAATGTAAACGGTCAGCAGGTTGAAACGGTGGGTATTCCAATCCACTGGGGCTTTGAGGGTGTCGCGCGTAAAGGTTATATCGCTAACACTCTGACGCCGAATGTCGGTGATGCAAACTCGCAAACGCCGGAATATAAAGCGTTCTTAGTAAACATCGAGAAGGCGTAAGGGGGCGAACAGATGGCTATGGAAACGCAGGACATTATCAAAAGGTCCGCAACTAACTCCATCACGCCGCCTTCGCAGGTGCGTGATTACAAAGCAGAAGTCGCGAAACTTATCGACGTTTCTACCTGTATCGGCTGTAAAGCCTGTCAGGTGGCGTGTTCGGAGTGGAACGACATCCGTGATGAAGTGGGGCACTGCGTCGGGGTTTACGATAACCCCGCCGATCTGAGCGCCAAGTCCTGGACGGTGATGCGCTTTAGCGAAACCGAACAGAACGGCAAGCTGGAGTGGCTGATCCGTAAAGACGGCTGTATGCACTGTGAAGATCCGGGCTGCCTGAAGGCGTGCCCGTCTGCTGGTGCAATCATTCAGTACGCTAACGGGATTGTCGATTTCCAGTCGGAAAACTGCATCGGCTGTGGTTACTGCATTGCCGGGTGTCCGTTTAATATTCCGCGCCTCAACAAAGAGGATAACCGGGTATATAAATGCACACTCTGCGTCGATCGCGTCAGCGTCGGCCAGGAACCAGCTTGTGTGAAAACCTGTCCGACCGGGGCTATCCACTTTGGCACCAAGAAGGAGATGCTGGAGCTGGCGGAACAGCGCGTGGCGAAACTGAAAGCGCGTGGTTACGAACATGCTGGCGTCTACAACCCGGAAGGTGTCGGTGGTACGCACGTCATGTACGTGCTGCATCACGCCGATCAGCCGGAGCTGTATCACGGTCTGCCGAAAGAACCGAAGATCGACACCTCGGTAAACCTGTGGAAAGGCGCGTTGAAACCGCTGGCAGCGGCTGGCTTTATCGCCACTTTTGCTGGGTTGATTTTCCACTACATCGGTATTGGCCCGAATAAGGAAGTGGACGATGACGAGGAGGAGCATCATGAGTAAGTCGAAAATGATTGTGCGCACCAAGTTTATTGATCGCGCCTGTCACTGGACCGTGGTGATTTGCTTCTTCCTGGTGGCGCTGTCCGGGATTTCGTTCTTCTTCCCGACGCTGCAATGGCTGACACAAACCTTCGGTACGCCGCAGATGGGGCGCATTTTGCACCCGTTCTTCGGCATTGCGATTTTCGTCGCGCTGATGTTTATGTTCTTCCGCTTTGTGCATCACAACATCCCGGATAAGAAAGATATTCCGTGGCTGTTGAACATTGTTGAAGTATTGAAAGGCAATGAGCACAAAGTGGCGGATGTTGGTAAGTACAACGCCGGACAGAAGATGATGTTCTGGTCGATCATGAGCATGATTTTTGTGCTGCTGGTGACCGGGGTGATTATCTGGCGTCCGTACTTTGCGCAGTACTTCCCGATGCAGGTTGTTCGCTACAGCCTGCTGATCCACGCGGCTGCGGGTATCATCCTGATCCACGCCATCCTGATCCATATGTATATGGCATTCTGGGTGAAAGGGTCGATTAAAGGGATGATCGAAGGGAAGGTGAGCCGTCGCTGGGCGAAGAAACACCATCCGCGCTGGTATCGTGAAATCGAGAAGGCAGAAGCGAAAAAAGAGAGTGAAGAAGGGATATAATCTCTTTTGAACTTTAAGCTGAAAATGGCGCTGTAAAAGGCGCCATTTTTTTATCTGACATGGAGGTTATTATGCGTAAACGCCCTGCAGCAAGATTATTTGTTCTCAGCGCCGATAATCGGGTGCTGTTATTTCGTTTTCAGCATACTGATGATGCCCTTACCGGAAGACAATACTGGGCTACGCCTGGTGGTGGGTTGGAACATAACGAGTCTTTCGAAGAGGCTGCGTTAAGGGAGTTGCAGGAAGAAACAGGCATTTCCCGCCAGTCAGCCGGACCACAAATAGCCAGCCAAAGATTCACCATGATGTTACCGAGCGGAGAAAGCGTTATCGCCGATGAGCGTTTCTTTATGATCCGCGTAGCGCAAAAAGAGACTGAATTTTCTGGCTGGAGTCATCATGAAAAGCTCGTTATAGGCGATCACCGCTGGTGGTCACTGGAGGAATTGCGCCAGACAAAAGATACTGTATTTCCGCTGGAGTTGCTTGTCGATTTCCTTTCGAAACAGGTGTCGCAGAGAAATCCAGCGGTCGGAAATGAGTAAATATTTACTGCGCAGCCAGACGGCGCAGTCGCGACACATCGACCGTTTTTTCTGCCTCTGCCAGACTCCAGGCGTTTTGCAGATTCAGCCACATTTGCGGCGAACTGCCGATCACCACGGAAAGTTTAATTGCCATTTCTGGCGTCAAAGCTGCTTTTCCGGTCAGCAATCGGCTTGCCGTTGAGGGCGCAATTTCCATTGCTCTGGCAAACTCGCGCAGGCTGACATTAAGTTCGTCCAGTGATTCCTGAATAATGTCCCCCGGGCGGGGATGATTGGCCATTTTCATCAGTGTCTTTACTCTCAGTAGTGTTCCTTCACTGGGAACACTATCATTATTGTTCCTTCCTACGCAACAATAATCCATTTAGCCATTTCATGTTGGAGAGTGTGCGATGCTGCGACCCGAACATGGCAGTCGCAGCAAAGGCCTCTTAGCGGCGGAAATCAATCACCATACGGCCACGGATTTTGCCTTCTTCCATCTCGGTAAAGATGGTGTTGATGTCCGCTAACGGACGCAGGGCGACTTTCGGCACCACTTTGCCTTCGGCGGCAAACTGGAAGGCTTCGGTTAGATCCTGGCGCGTGCCGACCAGCGAACCGACCACTTCAATGCCATCCAGCACAAGGCGTGGGATATCCAGGCTCATAGACTCCGGCGGCAGACCGACAGCCACAACACGACCGCCTGCTCGTACAGCATCAACCGCCGAGTTAAACGCAGCTTTAGCCACCGCTGTCACCACAGCGGCGTGAGCGCCACCGGTTTTTTCCTGCACAATTTTGGCGGCGTCTTCAGTGCGTGAGTTAATCGCTAAATCAGCGCCCATTTCGGTTGCCAGTTTTAACTGCTCATCATTGACATCAATGGCGATCACTTTGGCGTTAAAGACATTCTTCGCGTATTGCAGGGCGAGGTTACCCAGACCGCCAAGACCGTAGATAGCAATCCACTGCCCTGGACGAATTTTTGACAGCTTAACGGCTTTGTAGGTGGTGACCCCCGCACAGGTAATGCTGCTGGCCGCCGCCGAGTCCAGACCATCTGGCACTTTTACCGCGTAATCGGCGACCACGATGCACTCTTCCGCCATCCCGCCATCAACGCTGTATCCGGCATTTTTAACTGAACGGCAGAGGGTTTCGTTACCACTATTACAGTATTCGCAATGACCGCATCCTTCGTAAAACCACGCCACGCTGGCACGATCGCCTGGTTTTAATGAGGTGACACCTGGGCCAACTTCTGCCACCACACCAATACCTTCATGACCCAAAATCACACCGGTCTTATCACCAAAATCGCCATTCTTAACATGAAGATCGGTATGACATACACCACAACACTCCATTTTCAGCAGGGCTTCGCCATGTTTCAGTGAGCGCAGTGTTTTATCCGTAACGTCAACATGATGATCCTTCGTAACAACCGCAGCCTTCATAGTTCCTCCTTTTCGGATGATGTTCTGCATAGCAGGTGAGGCAAATGAGATTTATTCGCCACTACCCAGTATGGATGAGATCTAAAAAAGGGAGAGAAAAATTGCCCGGTAGCCTTCACTACCGGGCTCAGGCTTAGATGGAGGTACGGCGGTAGTCGCGGTATTCGGCTTGCCAGAAATTATCGTCAATGGCTTGTTGCAAAGCTTCGGCAGACGTTTTCACCGCCACGCCTTGCTGCTGCGCCATTTTGCCAACCGCAAACGCAATTGCGCGGGAGACTTTCTGAATATCTTTCAGTTCCGGTAGTACCAGACCTTCGCCGTTCAGCACCAGCGGCGAATACTGAGCAAGCGTTTCACTTGCCGACATCAGCATCTCATCGGTGATACGTGACGCGCCGGAAGCAATAACGCCCAGCCCGATGCCCGGGAAAATAAAGGCGTTGTTACACTGGGCGATAGGGTAGATTTTATCTTTCCATACCACTGGGTTAAACGGACTGCCAGTGGCGACCAGCGCGTTACCTTCGGTCCAGGCGATAATGTCCTGCGGTGTGGCTTCCACGCGTGAGGTCGGGTTAGACAGCGGCATCACGATCGGACGCGGACAGTGTTTGTGCATCTCACGGATGATTTCTTCGGTGAAAAGCCCGGCCTGTCCGGAGACACCAATCAGAATATCCGGTTTGACATTGCGCACCACATCCAGCAGTGACAGCACATCGCTGTCGGTATCCCAGTCACTGAGGTTTTCGCGCTTCTGCACCAGTTTGGTCTGGAAAGGCAGCAAGTTCGGCATCTTGTCGGTCAGCAGGCCAAAGCGATCGACCATAAAGACTTTCTGCCGCGCCGCTTCCTCGCTTAATCCTTCGCGCTGGGTCTGGGCGATGATCATTTCGGCAATGCCGCATCCCGCTGAACCTGCACCGAGGAAGACGATTTTTTTCTCGCTTAACTGACCGCCTGCCGCGCGACTGGCTGCGATCAGTGTGCCTACCGTTACCGCCGCGGTTCCCTGAATATCATCATTAAAGGAACAAATTTCATTGCGATAGCGGTTAAGCAGTGGCATCGCATTTTTTTGCGCGAAGTCTTCAAACTGTAACAGCACGTCCGGCCAGCGTTGTTTCACAGCCTGGATAAATTCGTCAACAAATTCATAGTATTCGTCGTCTGTAATACGCGGGTTACGCCAGCCCATATACAGCGGATCGTTAAGCAGTTGCTGGTTATTAGTGCCGACATCCAGCACCACCGGCAGCGTATACGCCGGGCTGATACCGCCACAGGCGGTATAGAGCGACAGTTTACCAATTGGAATGCCCATCCCGCCGATGCCCTGGTCACCAAGCCCCAGAATACGTTCGCCGTCGGTCACCACAATCACTTTGATATTATGGTTCGGCACGTTTTGCAGAATATCGTCCATATTGTGGCGGTTCTGGTAAGAGATAAATACGCCGCGTGAACGACGGTAGATCTCAGAAAAACGCTCACAGGCTGCGCCGACGGTTGGGGTATAAATAACAGGCATCATCTCATCAAGATGATTGTTTACCAGACGGTAGAAGAGGGTTTCGTTGGTGTCCTGGATATTACGTAGGTAGATGTGCTTGTCGATTTCGGTTTTGAATCCCTGGTACTGGATCCACGCACGTTCCGCTTGTTCTTCGATGGTTTCGACCACTTCCGGCAGTAACCCCAGCAGGTTGAAGTTACGGCGTTCTTCCATGCTGAAGGCGCTGCCTTTATTCAACAACGGAAATTCCAGCAGTACAGGGCCAGCGTAAGGAATATAAAGCGAACGCTGTTTTTTTGTTTTTGGTTCCATGTCACTCACTCTTTTTTGAATATCCATCCCTGGGGTGCTTTTATCTTCTTTGCTTTACCGCCAGGGCGTCGGCCCCAAGTATAAAGCAGATAAAAACAAAAACACCATTGCGCAGGCAATGGTGTTTAATCGTCATTGAGGACTGATGGTTATGAATTACTTTTCAGCGGGGCGTTTTCTGCCGGTTGGGGTATTTACTACGCTGGATTTGTCACCTTCGGTAACTATTTTGCGCTGGTTAGAAATTTTATGATCCAGTCCAAGAATATGACGTGCCTGACGGTTCGATTTCATTTGTACTCCTCAATCCTGTAGCTAGTTTTAAGGACAACATCGCCGTAGCGAAGAAACACGCGCTAAACCCCTAAATTAGGTTGCCGATCAAGCATAGCAGCTTAAAGCGCAGGGTGCTGGCCACTGATCACATAATTTATCGTTTGCTGGTAGATGTCACTGAGGATGTCGTTATCAGAGGCTTCGACCCATTTGGTCAACTCCATGAGAATGTCATCTTCAGTGACAACACCGTGCTCTGCCCGAAGGCCTTGCTCAATGGCATTAACCAGAGCGGGTTCTGCTGTTGAATTTTCTGCCTGATAATAAGTAAACATAGTGATTCTCCGTGTCTGTGTATTTATGGTGTCTGCTACGGATCGCAGATTTATAAAGCACATTCAGCATGACAAATATTTACCGCTTCGTTGTTAAGATTAGTCCTGATTGATGATTTTTATATTTTAACTGCATGATATTGATGGGGATTGTTATTGTAATGAGTTGATTTATATTGAGGTAATATCTCTTGGGTTATATATTTCCGGTTATCTATTGTGGGCGTTTAATTTAAGTGAAGGAGAAATATTTTCGCCTGATTTTATTCGGAATATCCTGCTTATCCTCGTGCTGATTCTCACGTAGTCTATAATTTCCTTTTTAAGCCCACAGGAGAGCAAGAATGACAATCCATAAGAAAGGTCAGGCACACTGGGAAGGCGATATTAAACGCGGGAAGGGGACAGTATCCACCGAGAGCGGCGTGCTGAACCAACAGCCGTATGGGTTTAACACGCGTTTTGAAGGCGAAAAAGGAACTAACCCTGAAGAACTGATTGGCGCAGCGCATGCCGCATGTTTCTCAATGGCGCTTTCGCTGATGCTGGGGGAAGCGGGATTCACGCCAACATCGATTGATACCACCGCCGATGTGTCGCTGGATAAAGTGGATGCTGGTTTTGCGATTACTAAAATCGCACTGAAGAGCGAAGTTGCCGTGCCGGGTATTGATGCGTCCACTTTTGACGGCATTATCCAGAAAGCAAAAGCAGGATGCCCGGTTTCACAGGTACTGAAAGCGGAAATTACGTTGGATTATCAGTTGAAATCATAAAGCGTTGCCGGATGACGCGTCAGGCGCGTGATTGCCTGATGCGTTGTTAGCATCTCTACAGCGCCCGCCAGCACCTGATCTCACGTCCGTCAGCCCGCGTCGTTAATGATTGCTGGACTTCACATCCACTGGTTGCCAGAGGGCAGCGTTCGCGGAAAAAACAGCCCTGTGGCAGCGTGCGGTTTCCTGGTAGTTCTGTTTTACGCAATGCCCATTCTTCCTCCAGCGGCTTATCAATGGCGGGGAGGGAATCCAGCAATAATCGGGTGTACGGATGTGCCGGAGTAGAGAGCACCTGCTGAGCGTCGCCCAGTTCCACAATCTGCCCGAGATACATCACCGCCACCCGATCGCTCATATGACGAATCACTGAGACATTGTGTGAAATCAGCACATAGGTCAGCCCGCGATTTTCCTGTAGCGCTACCAGCAAATTGAGGATCTGCGCCTGCACGGAGATATCCAGCGCCGAGGTGGGTTCATCAAGCACCATCACATCCGGTTGCGAAGAGAGTGCTCTGGCAATGGCGATGCGTTGTCGCTGCCCGCCGGAGAACGCATGAGGCAGGCGGTCGAGATACTCCGGTCGAATCCCCACCTGTACAGCCAGCTCCTCTGCCAGTGCCCGCCGCTGTAGCTCACTACCGCGGTTTGCAATCCATACCGGTTCCGTGATGATGCGCCACACCGGTAAGCGAGGATTGAGAGAAGAGAGCGGGTCCTGAAATACCATCTGCATTTTGCGCTGTGATCCTGAACGAGTGCACTGCCCGTGACTCGGTTGCAGCATACCCATCAGCAACTGCGCAAGGGTACTTTTGCCACAGCCGGATTCTCCGACGATCCCTAAGGTTTCACCACGGCGGATCTGCAAGTCTATGCCATTAATGGCATGAACAAACTCGGTAGTTCTGCCAAGCCAGTTTTTGCGGGCAGGGAAATCGATATGGACGTCGCGTAACGTTAATAACGTGTCAGACACTGATGACCTCCTGCTGCGGATACCAACAGGCGCAGCGGTGGTTGTTGTCACCACACGCTGTCAGCGCCGGGACGTTTTCACACATTGCTCCTGCCGCATAGCAACGATCGCGAAAAGCACAGCCGTCAGGCAAACGGGTGAGATTTGGCACTGTCCCTGGGATGGCGGGTAAGGGCTGACGCGGTATTCCATGTTCCGGTGCGCATTGCAGCAAACCAATGGCGTACGGATGCCGGGGAAGATGGATAACGTCTGCCGTCACGCCGCTTTCAATTACGCTTCCGGCATACATCACATAGACGCTATCGCACAGTTGCGACACCACGGCCATATCATGGCTAATGAACAGCACCGCAGTTCCGCTGGCGCGGGCTTTATGTTTAAGCAGGCGCAATACCTGCAACTGTACAGTGACGTCCAGCGCCGTGGTCGGTTCGTCGGCAATAATCAATTGCGGCTCGCAGGAGAATGCCAGCGCAATCATTACCCGCTGGCGCATACCACCTGAAAGTTCAAACGGATAGCGCGACATCACTTCTGCCGCATCCGGGATTTGCATCTCTTCCAGCAAAGCAATCGCTTTAGTTCTGGCTTCCCGACGACTTAATGGTTGATGATGACGGATCACGTCCATCATCTGAAGACCTATTCGACGTGTCGGATTGAGGGCGGTCATCGGTTCCTGAAAAATCATCGCTACCCGAGAACCACGCCACTGACGAAGCTGTTTTTCCCCAGCGTTAAGAACATCTTCTCCCAGCAGTAAAATCTGGCCTTGATGCACGCGATAACTGCCTACCGGCAGTAGTCGCATAATCAACATTGCGGTGACTGATTTACCTGAGCCGGATTCTCCCACCAGACCGACAATCTCCCCGCGGTTGATTTGCAATGACACATTGTTGAGCGCGTGAACGTCGCCGTTAAAACCGGGGAAACTCAGATGCAGTTGTTGAATATCCAGAACGGGTTGGGTCATGACTGCTTTCCTCCTGCTTTCGGGTCAAGCAGATCGCGAATACCATCGCCAAAGAGATTAAACCCGACGGCAGTAATCAAAATCGCTGCCCCCGGAAATGCACAATACCACCACTGATCGAGTACATAGTTGCGACCATTCGCCACCATCGCGCCCCATTCAGCACTCGGTTGTTGAGCACCCAGACCAATAAATCCCAACGTGGCGGCCATTAAAATCGCGCTACCAATATCCAGCGATGCCTGCACAATCAGCGGCGGCAGGGAGTTACGTAAAATATGCCAGTTGATCAGATGCCAGCGTGACGCGCCAAAGGTTTTCGCCGCCTGAACGTAAGTGTACTGGCGGACAACTAATGTTTGCCCCCGCGCCAGGCGTACATAAAACGGGATACGCACAATAGCAATCGCCAGCATGGCGTTAAACAAACTCGGCCCGAGAGCGGCAGCCAGCGCCATCGTCAGTACCAGCGAAGGAATCGACAGCATAATGTCCATAATGCGCATGATGATGGCGTCTGCGCGCCCGCCCAGTACGCCTGAAAGACAGCCGAGCAGCGAACCAATAATGCCAGCAATAGCGACCACCACTAATCCGGCGAGAACAGATTGCTGGCTACCGACCAGTACGCGGCTAAACAGATCGCGTCCCACTTCATCGGTGCCGAACCAGTGCGCCGCAGAAGGCGGCAAAAGGCGGGTAGTTAAATCAATGGCGTTGGGATCATGCGTCGCCAGCCATGGTGATAAAACCATCATCAGTAACACTAATACAATGATGACTGCGCCGGTCACGGTAAGCGGACTGCCTTTCAGCATCCATAACAGTTTTGCAAGGTTAAATCTCGTTCGTTTTTGCGGACGTACTACGGGTGTTTCCTCGCTTAGCATCATTCATCACCTCCGCGTCCGATACGCGGATCAATCCACAAATAGAGCAAATCCACCACCAGGTTCACCAGCACATAAGCAAACGAAACCACGACCGCAAAGCCCATCACTGCCGGGAAATCGAGCGCCTGTATTGATGTCACTACCCAGGCGCCCATTCCGGGCCAGGCAAAAACGGTTTCGGTGAGCACGGCGCCATACAGCAAATCACCCAGCGCCAGCCCCAAAACGGTAATCGAGGGGATCAACGCATTGGGTAGCGCATAACATAAAACGATATACCAGCCGGGCAAGCCGCTGGCCCGGGCGGTACGAATGTAGTCTTCACTCAATTGTTCCAGCATCGCCGAGCGAATTTGTCGGGCGACAATTCCCAGGTGAACGAACGCCAGGGTTAACGCCGGTAAGATGAGATGTTGCAGCGCATTGAAGAAGACTTCACCGTTTCCTTCAAGCAGCGCATCGAGCAGATAAAAGCCGGTTACATGTGTTGGCGGATCCAGCCAGTCATCAAGCCTTCCGCCACCTGGAAGAATTTGCAGATGACCATAAAACAGCACAATGACGCCCAGCCCAAGCCAGAACGCAGGTGTGGAGATTCCGGTAATAGCCATTAGTCGCACCAGATGATCCAACCAGCGATTTCGCCAGACGGCAGAGAGTATGCCCAGCGGGATGCCAATCAGGAGTGCCAGCAGCAGGGCGCAAACTGCCAGTTCCAGCGTCGCCGGGAAAAATATCCGCAACTCTTCCAGCACCGGACGCCCGGTACGAATGGATGTTCCCAGGTCACCATGAAACAGATCGCTGACGTAGTGGTAAAACTGCACGTATAGCGGCTGGTCGAGCCCCAGTTGTTGGCGAATATTTTCCACGATAGCATCGCTGGCCCGGTCGCCTGCCAGCAACCGCGCCGGATCGCCGGGGATCAGGTGCGAGATAATAAACGTAATCACGCAGACGCCCGCCACCACGAGCACCAGCCCCCAGCAGCGTTGGCGTAAAATACTCCAGAAGGTCACGTTATTTACTCATGGTATTGATATTGAAGACCTGTTCCAGCATGGGATTAAACACGAAGCCTTTCACTTCTTTGTTCATCGCCAGTTGGTAGTTTTTCTGGAACAGATACACATAAGCAGCGTCATCAATGACGATTTTCTGTGCCTGCTGGTAGTCCCGGGTACGCTGCATCTGGTCGGTGGTCGCGAGTGCATTGCGCAGTAACTTATCGACCTCGCTGTTTTCATAGAACGAGCGGTTACCCGGCAGACCTTTTTTGTCTGACTCAAACCAGTAATTCATAAACATATACGGGTCGGCAAAATCCGGACTCCAGTTGCCAATCGCAATGTCGTAATCACCTTTACCCACTCTGTCGCGCATGGTGGCGTTTGCCAATTTTTCCAGCTTCACATTGATGCCCAGCTTGTTGAGACTGGATTGTGTCGCCAGGGCGATCGGTTCCCAGTTCGGGTCGTTATCGGAATAGAGAAACGTCAGGCTGGTGGGTTTGCTCGCTACTTTATCCCATTCGGCTTTGGCTTTCGTTTCGTCATGGCTATATTGCATTGCCGTCGCATCGTATCCCCACATGCCTTCGGGAATCGGGCCGCGCATTTGTTTCCCGTTACCACTAAGAATGCCGTTAACCATGCCCTGATAATCGGTAGACCAGGAAATGGCCCGACGCAGATCCGCCTGGTTAAGTGGCGCTTTGCTGTTATTCAGATACAGATAGGTGACGCGCAGTGACGGATATTCCGCCACGTTGACTTTATTTTCCAGCTTCAGTGCGTTGAGGTTGATCCACGGGCAGCGCATCGGCGATGTCAATATCGCCACGGGAGAGCTGCAGGCGGCGGGAGGCACTTTCACCAATAATTTTTACCGATACCCGTTTGAAGTTCGGTTTATTGCCGGGGTAATGCGGATTTGGCACCAGAACTAATTGCTGACCTTTTTGCCAGCTTTTCAGCATAAACGGTCCGGAACCGGCGGTGTTTTGCGCGAGGAAACCGCGGGCATCATCCGCAGCGTGTTCCTTCAAGACGGCCGGATTGATAATGGATGCACCGTCATTCGCCAGGGTGTACAGGAACGGTGCGAATGGTTGGCTAAGGGTAAACTTCACCGTATGTTCGTCAGGAGCGTCAATTTTTAAATCTTTGGGAAATGCTTCCGCTGGCCCCTGGCCGATTTTCAGCAACCGCTCAAAAGAGAGTTTTACAGCTTCGGCAGTGACCGGCGTGCCATCGGCAAATTTTGCGTTGTCCTTCAGGGTGAACGTCCACTCTTTTTGAGAGTCAGACGCTTTCCAGCTGCTTGCCAGATCGCCTTCAACGTCGGTTGAGCCTTTATCACCGTCCGTTTTGTACTGTATCAGTCGCTGATAAGATGGGTAGGTTACGGTCCAGTCGTTATTATCAATCGTCACCGCCGGGTCGAGGGTTTGTGGGTCGGCGGCCTTACCAATCACCAGCATATCTTTTGGTACGGCGGCGTGAGCAACCGGCAGTGTGGCGGCAAGGACGATTGCGATCAGTGTAGGGCGAAATGATATCGATCTTTTCATGACAGTTTCCTGATTAACTAGCGTGCTGTGTAGTAGGAGATGCAAAACAGGCGAACTGGTCAGCGAGCAGCGGGTAACTTGCAGCCTGCGGTAATTCGAAGTGCCACCATTCGCTGGAGATACCAATAAAGCCACCGCCAGTCATAATCGCATTCAGCAACAGGCGATTACGCTGGGCTGCGGGCGGTACGGAAGGGTGCCAGGCATGGGAGCGCTCGTGCATTTCATCGAATCCGGCCCCCATATCCAGAATGAAACCATGCTCATCACGAAGCGTCAGGTCAATTGCCGTGCCACGGCTGTGATTGGAGCCTACGGCCACATCAACGACATATTGCGGGTCAGGGCAGGCTTGCCACAACATTGCCTGTGCTTGTTGTGGGCGATACGCGTCGTAAATCACCAGTTGTAAGCCTGACAGTTGGGCGATACTGATGCTTTTCGCCAGCGCGGTAATCGCATCCTTGTGTAACAGGCAACGCGCTTGCTGATAAATCGGCTTGCCTGTGATGTTATCGCTACAGGCGTATTTCAAATCGATCTCCAGCTCAGGGAAGATAACGGCTAAATCAACCAGCTCGGTGGTATCCGACATAAACGGTTCCTGTATAAGACAAAAATTGCTGCGCTTTCCGCTTATGCAGATCTCATGCCATGCCGGGATAAGCGCCATAATGCTGGCTTAAAGTTATACTTTTTAACTTTTGATCAACATTTGTGCAGCGTAGTGCAGTTTTGGTGCAAGAGGGGGACTTAAAGGAGGAATCTCCAGGAATCGTAGCGGAAATCACAGTATTTAAGTGACAGTGTCACGTCAAATTAAACCCCGCGAGTGCGGGCGAGAGAAAATTGTCAGATTTTCAGCGGTAACACGCTGCTCATCCAGCCTGGAATTTCTTCGGCGGGCAGGGGGCGGGAAAAGAAATATCCCTGAATAACGCGACAGTGGATCTTGCGTAGCATCTCAAATTGTTCTTTGGTTTCGACGCCTTCCGCCACGACGGTTAAATTGAGGCTTTGCCCAATGCTGGTAATGGCTTCAAGTAAGGCTCGGATGCGTTTTTCGGTCAAACAACGATCGACAAAGCTTTTGTCAATTTTGATTTCCGTTACCGGAAGACTGACTAAACGGGATAAACCAGAAAAGCCAGTGCCGAAATCATCGACAGATAAACCTACGCCCATATCGCGCAGGATCTGTATGCGCTTAAAGATTTCGGTATCGTGTTCCATCATCATGCTTTCCGTGATTTCCACCGTCAGCTGGTGGCCGTCAATACCCCAGGCTTGCATTGCATCAGACACCTGATTGGGTAGCTGATTGCTGCGAAAGTGCAGCGCAGACAAGTTAACGGATAAAGCCGGGATATGAATATTCTGGCTACGCCATTCTGCTAGCTGGCGGCAGGCTTCAGCAATAACCCAGCGACCAATGTTTTCGATTTCACCAATCTCTTCAGCAAGGGGGATAAATCGTGAAGGAGGAACATGACCATGCTGTGGGTCATACCAGCGAGCGAGGGCTTCGATACCATACAGCTCACCGGTTTCCGCAAAGATCTGCGGCTGATAAACCAGTTTTAGTTTGTTGTTGCTGATAGCTTCTTTCAGCGCCGCACCGAGAATCAGACGCTCTTTCACCATTTCGTTCATTATCGGGCTAAAGAATTGCCAGCCGTTACCGCCGTTTTTGCGAATAAAATCCATCGCATTGTGGGCAGTCGAAAGCAGGTAGTCCCGGTTTTTACCAATGTCGTAACTGATACCAATGCTTAAAGTTAGCGGGAATGGTTTATCGTCAATCATGACCGGTTTATTGACGACGTTACGAAGTTCATCAGCTATTTGGGTAATGATACTGACGTCGTTTTCCGGGCTGATGAGGACAAACTGTGTACCTTCAATACGACAGAGATACTGGTCAGGTTTGACCTTTTCGCGAAAGCGATTGACCACTTCCAGCAATGCCTGATCGGCCCACGCATAGCCCAGACTGTCGATGACATCCTGAATATGGTCAATGCCAATAAGATACACCACCGGAGAGACGGCATTTTCTACCAGGCCATCGAGATAATTGTGCAGGTTATTGCGGTTTGGCAAACCGGTCATCGGATCAAACTGAATGAGCTGCTCGATATGCTGGCGACTTTTTTCCTGTTCCAGCGCCAGGGCGGCCATATGCTGGCTGATATCCGCCACTCGTTCGATAAACGCGCTGGTTACCGCCCCGGACGCTGTTTTGATTTTCAGAATCCCGGCAGGTGCGCCATCGCGCTGGCGAATGGTGACTGACCAGCTTTGCGCATTCTTTACTTCCGTCCCATGAGAGGACGACGCCCAATGCACCGGCATACCATTACGCAATGCATACAACGACACATGGGATTCATGAAGAATGGATTCAATATTCCGGCAGATGATTTCGCCCATTTCATGAAATGGCGGGCTGCTACACATCGCGGCGAGGATATTGCCTTCAAGCTCACGAATTTGTCGTTCTTCGGTGATATCGGAGAAGGTCATCACCAGGTTTTGCAGATTAGCCAGCACATCATAAACTGGGCTAATAGAGGCTTTAATCCAGATTTTTTCCCCCGTGCGCGTTAACAACAGAAATTCATCCTGATCACGTGCTGTTTTCCATAGCAGTTGCTGTAAGCGAATACGATTATCTGCCGGGTATTCAGGGATGTTAAGCAAAGTATCGGGCTGCATACCGCTGGCTTCGCTGATGCAGTAACCAAACATTTCAGTAAACGCGCGATTGCACTGCACGATATGGCGTTCCGGGTCCAGCACAATGACCGGGCGGTCGAGATGGTCAACGGCAATAATTAACTGCCGGGTCTGTTCTTTCTGTGCCATTTCTACGCTGGCATCACGTACCAGCGCCAGGTAATAAATTTTCCCTTCGGCAGTGACTTTGGATAGCGCGAAACGGGTCCAGATTTTACTGCCGTCTTTTTTCTCCAGCTGCAATTCCCGGCTCATACCTTCGACCCGCGCTTTACCGCCTTCGCGGTTATGGCGAATATATTCTGGATGCGCAGGGCGCAAATTATGGGGAATCAGCATATCAATGTTATTGCCTATCACCTCTTCGCGTTTAAACCCCCAGAGCTTCTCCGCCGCAGGATTAAAAAACATTACTTCGTCATTTTCGTTAATTAACACCGCGCCCATCATATTTTGCTCAAGGGCGGGAAAAAAAATGCCGTCGGCGGCATTTTCTGCATCGGTTAGCTTCATGATTACCTCTGCATCCGGGAGCATCTAAAGACTGGCTTTCCAGAGTTCAACACGGTTTCTACCTCGTCTTTTCGCGATATACAGAGCTTCATCGGCTATTTGAATTAAGCGTTCATAATCAGGATGCCCATTAAACATGGCAGCGCCAATGGACAAAGAAAGGGTTATGTCTTCGCCATTTGCGGCTTTCAGTTTGGTTTTTTCCACCCGGCTGCGGATCCGCTCTGCGGTACGCAAAGTGTCATTTTCTGAAGCTTCAGTCAGCACTATGATAAATTCATCGCCACCGTAGCGAAAAACATAGTCACTGCTACGTACGTTGTCGTAAAACGCCTGTGAGACTTTACGTAAAATCTCATCGCCTGTGTTATGTCCCCATGTATCGTTGATCTCTTTGAATTTATCTACATCGATGATCAGAACAGACAATGGTGTACCGGCCCGATTGGCATGGGCAATTTCACGTTTGAAGATAGTCGGCAAGAAACGGCGGTTAAGTAATTTCGTCAGTACATCCATACCTACTTCATGACGCGAGACTTCTTCAAAGAGTTCACGCAGTAAGGTGATAATTTGCGATACGGTATTTCGTATCTGTAATAAAAACTTCACGCGCAGACTTTTGTTACTCAAATTTTTGGCATTGAGCATTGCCTGATGAAAAATCCCGTCGAAATCCTGAATAAGGCGAGAGATATGACCAACTTCAGCAATGCCACTAAAATAATGGCGACCTTTATGGTTAAACCACAGGCCAAAATCAGCCTGACTTAACGGTAAGCTGCTGCCTAAATCAGAATCCAACAGGACTTTATAAATAATATCTATTTCCCATGAAAGTAATGAGGCTATTTGTCGTTCTTTTTCTTCTTCGGCGTTTTCCAGTAATGAGAAGATACGATAGTTCTCGTCTTCTTTAGCCGCGCTACTGTCGCTAAAGGTAAATGCTCTGGTCATCACTTCCATAGCTATGTCGATACTGTTAATCGAAAAGTGATAAACCTGAAGTTTTTCAGAAGGTGAATAATCAGAGGAAAATATTACCGGGTAGAGGATTTTTTTCAGCACGCGAAAACCCATCTCGACAATTTCTACCGGAATGCCAATACGAGCATGGACTTCGGCTACGGTATGTTGGATTTGTATAAGTCTTTCAACATCGTCCGTTTGCGCAGAGAGCACATTGATAATCCACGTTTCCATCGCACTTTTAAGTTGCCTTTCGACCTGTTCGTTACTCAAAAACTCTTCGGCATGCGGGTCAGTGCGTACAATTCGATAAAACTCAACACTTAAGTAATGAGCATGCGTTACGGCAATTTCTGCCGCTTTGTTACGAATGAGGGGGTCGACCTGGGCAACTAATCCGGTCCACTCATCTTTCATTCTTTTAAAATACATCTCCATAATTCATACCCTTATACGGCTGGAAAGGCAGACGGAATTGAAAAACGAAACGCAACTCGTTTGGACAGGTTTATGGCACCATATTCTCCTGAAATATGAAGATATACTGAAACGAAATAAGTGACTTATGACAGTTTTAATCTACGCTACTGGTCTTCTGAAGAGTATAGCCTATCGTAATTATTTTTCGGTGATGGTTAATATCGTATGGTTTTTCATATTCATACGTTTTTATCAGGGGAATTATAACAATTCGACTTAAGTTGATTTGATTATTAGTTGAGTGTGTTTTGTTGATGACAAGCCGGTGTTTAAAGCACCGGCAGTGTCACAAAGTAAGAAAGGGCGTTTAGCTTCCCCAACGGCTTTGCAGATAGCTAACTGCCTGTTGAGTTTGCGGTTTGTTCAGATAGTCTTCGCGGAACAAAATCGTGCCGCTAATTTCTGGCACGGCGTCGTTAAGATCGAGCTGCTTTTTCAGTTCTGGCACGCCGCCGTTAACCATCCAGTCTGGCTCTATCTTTGAAGGTTCGCCGACTTTATAGAAGGCGATACCAATATAAAGACGGGTTTTGGTTGGTTTGACGACATCTGCCCACCATTTTGCCAGTACGTCATAACGTGCTGCGCTACGCGAGAACGGCCAGTAAATTTGCGGGGCTATATAATCCAGTAAGCCTTGTTCGACCCAACGACGAGTGTCTGCGTAGGATTCATCATAAGCTGCGGCCCCGCGCGTATCAGAACCGAGCGGATCGTGTGAGCGATTGCGCCAGACGCCCGCAGGGCTTACACCAAATTCGACTTCCGGCTTAATACTTTTAATGGTGTGCGACACCTTAGCAATTAACTGCTGGGTATTGTTGCGCCGCCAGTCAGCTTTTGACGCAAATGCACCACCGTATTTGCGGTATGTCTCGTTATCGTTAAGCCGTGAATCCGGCGATTCAGTATAAAAATAGTCGTCAAACTGCACGCCATCTACCGGATAACGAGAAACCACTTCAGCAACTATCGATGTGATCCAGTCCTGAACTTCAGGGATCCCTGGGTCGAGAACAAAACGGTCACCTGACGTCCTGATCCAGTCGCGATGTTGAACATAGACACTGGCCGGTTGTTGAGACAGGGTGCTATTCAGTTCCCTGATAGTTCCGGGCTTCGTATTAACCGACACGCGGTAGGGATTAAACCAGGCATGTACTTTCATCCCACGCTTATGGGCTTCGTCGAGAATAAATTGCAGCGGATCGTAACCAGGATATTCACCAATTTTGCCGGTCATTAGATCAGACCATGGCAAAATCTTCGACGGCCAAAGGGCAGTGCCGTCGGGCTTCACCTGGAAAAAGACCGTGTTAATTCCAAGTCGTTGCAAGTTTTCCAGTTTGTCGATCATCGCCTGCTGTTGCACGCGAACCCGGCTGGTGGGGTTGCTGATGTTAACCGAGGAGACGGGAGGCCAGTCGAGGCGGGACACCGTGGCCAACCAGATGCCGCGCATAGGTTGCGACGATTGTTGTGTGGTCGCTGGTGGTTTTGAGCCTGCTGGTGGTGTCGTCATTGAATCTGGAGGCGTGCTTTTACAACTACACAGTAAAAGAGCCAGTGCAACCAGTGCCGCTGGCCTTTTAATCGCGGATTTCACAGTTCGGGAGCAGATATCCATATATGCTTATTTCCGGTAAACAGATGTGCGCTTATTCTCGTACTTATCTGGGGCAAGTCAATACGGCAATAAGTACGCAAAAGGGAGCGATTAATTTTCGCTCCCTTGTGTTATTACCACTCAGACACGGTTAGTGTTTCTTATCGTTCATCACAATATAGTGCGGTGAACGAACACGTGGATGCAGGAAGAAGTGACCTTTCGGCGCGTTCTGGCTGTTAATTGGCTCCAGTGTAACACCTGTATTCGCTTTGCCTTTACGGTCATGAATGGCATAGAGAATAAAGGGCAGGGCAAGAACCACCAGGAAACTAACGACCAGTAATTCGACATACATATCGGTAGAGTCACCCTGGATGTTATCCGGCGGCAGGAAGGAAACAATAAACGCCATAATTGAAGTCAGCAGACCGACAATAGCCACGACCAGTTTCACCCCTTTACCACCAGGGATATTAAATGTGCGTTTTAAGTCAGGATGTTTAAGAACCAACACAATGTAGCCAATAAACAACATGAAATAAGCACACAAATAAATCACCACCGTCAGCGCCAGTGCGATCAGGAAGGACATGTTGTTACCACCACCGGTGTTGGTGAGGATGATCAACGCGATAGAGGTAATCACCAGCTGGGAAATTACCAGAGTTACCGGCACACCATTTTTGTTCATTTTAGCGAACGCGGCGGGCAGTAGATTTTTCTGCGCGGTGACATACATCCCACGAGAAGGGCCAACAATCCATGAGGCGATTTCCGCCAGAACACCCAGCAGCAGCAGGGCAGAGATAACGCGAACCGTCCACTCAATTTCCGGTGCCACATGAGACATCAGCACGGTGAATGTTTGCATTACACCTGCGGAGAGGTTGATTTCATTACCCGGAATCACCATCGCAATGGACAAACCGCCTACTGAACTTAAGCAAATCGCTGCCACCATCAGTAGTAACATTGCCAGTGGATAGTCGCGCCCGGGGTTGCTCATTTCATTGACGTGGGTCGCGGAAGCTTCTACCCCCATATAACTCAAAATGAAGGCGACAAACACAACCAAAGTGCCAACTTTCGAGAAATCAGGGAAGAATGTTTTGGCATCCATTTCGATAGCAACCGGTGCTCCGGAGTGCAAATAAATCGCTGCTAATGCAATCAAAATAAATGCAGGCAGTAGAATACCCGCGAAGAAACCCACTTTCGCAATTCGCGCAGTATATTTAGTACCGCCAAACTGAGTTAATGCCAGCGCCCAAAGAATAATCAGCGCCGCGATAGTTTTCGTTACCGGCTCTTCATTCAGTGCTGGCCATTTCAGAATGTAGGACAGCGCCCCTAACACGAAATAGAGCATTGGAATAAAGCCAATAGCGATTTGCAGATAGCCAAATGAGATTGCAGCGAATCCCCATTTCGGCCCCAGGGTATTTGATACCCAGGCGAACACGCCACCTTCTTCCCAGCCGTCCACGGTAGCCATTTCCGCAGCACAAAGACCAACGGGAATAAACCATAAAATCCCGCCTAAGAGCAGGAAGAAGACCAATGAAAAGCCAGATGTTGCGAAGGTAGGGTATTCATAAACAGCCATTACCATCGACGCCGTGATGGCGAAGAACCCGAGTAATGTTAGCTGCTTAGCTTTACCTGTCTGTACGGATGTAGCCATATTATCCCCCTAAAACGGTTGTCCTGTGGAACCGCACCTGTTTTGCTCTGAAGTGCTTTCAGAACAATTTTTTCCGTTGCTAATGCCAGTGAACAGACTTCGGAAATTGTCCCGAAACGGGTTCGTTTCGGGACACCGTTACCGCTTAAACGTTATCAGGTATGTTTAAAGCTGTTCTGCTGGGCAATACCCTGCAGTTTCGGGTGATCGCTGAGGTATTTCAGGGAGGCTTTGTAGTCTTCCAGCAACAGTTCAGCAAAGTCCATTTCGAAGCCACGGCGGCACATAATGCGCATCACCACGATGTCAGTGGCTTCACCGCCGAGGGTAAATGCCGGAACCTGCCAGCCGCGCAGACGCAGACGTTCAGAGAGGTCATACAGGGTATATCCTGGATTTTCCCCGTCTTTCAGTTTGAAGCACACCGCCGGGATACCTTCATCCGGGCGACCCGTACAGATGAACTCATACGGCCCCAGTTTGGCGATTTCATCCGCCAGGTAAGCAGCAACCTGGTAAGAGGCGTTCTGTACTTTGGTATAACCTTCACGACCGAGGCGCAGG
>NZ_VATT01000029.1:0-41615 GCF_005781225.1 Escherichia sp. E4736
GAGATAGCGGGTCAAGATCAGTGAACAAATGATTGCAAACGGGTAATAATCTGATCTTTTTCTTCCTCTCTTTATTCCCGTCGTATCTCTTTTTATGAAGCCTTTCACAAAATTGCACATCCACGATGCCTTCTCTGCTGTGATTGATGTTAATTAACGCGTGAGTTACAAAATATAAACATATCAATCGCAGGAGTAGCCCATGTCTGTACCCGTTCAACATCCTATGTATATCGATGGACAGTTTATCACCTGGCGCGGCGACGCATGGATTGATGTGGTTAACCCCGCAACAGAGGCAGTGATTTCCCGCATTCCTGATGGCCAGGCTGAAGATGCTCGCAAAGCAATCGATGCGGCAGAGCGAGCGCAGCCAGAATGGGAAGCATTACCCGCGATTGAACGAGCGAACTGGTTACGGAAAATCTCTGCGGGGATCCGCGAACGGGCCAGTGAAATTAGCTCATTGATCGTCGAGGAAGGTGGCAAAATTCAACAGCTGGCCGAAGTCGAAGTCGCTTTTACTGCTGACTATATCGATTACATGGCAGAATGGGCTCGTCGCTACGAGGGCGAGATTATTCAAAGTGATCGTCCTGGGGAAAACATCCTGCTGTTTAAACGTGCGTTGGGCGTAACGACCGGTATCCTACCGTGGAACTTCCCGTTTTTCCTGATCGCTCGCAAAATGGCGCCAGCTCTTCTCACAGGCAATACCATCGTCATCAAACCGAGCGAATTTACGCCAAACAATGCGATCGCATTTGCTAAAATCGTCGACGAAATTGGCCTACCACGCGGCGTGTTTAACCTTGTGTTAGGACGCGGTGAAACGGTAGGTCAGGAGTTGGCGGGTAATCCAAAAGTCGCTATGGTCAGCATGACAGGCAGCGTCGCTGCCGGAGAAAAAATCATGGCGACCGCGGCGAAAAATATCACCAAAGTGTGTCTGGAGCTGGGGGGCAAAGCCCCTGCTATCGTGATGGATGACGCCGATCTTGAATTGGCCGTCAAAGCCATTGTTGATTCACGCGTGATAAATACCGGGCAGGTGTGTAACTGTGCGGAACGTGTCTATGTGCAGAAAGGTATTTACGATCGCTTTGTTAATCGACTGGGCGAGGCAATGCAGGCGGTTCAATTTGGTAACCCCGCCGAACGTAACGACATTGCGATGGGGCCGCTGATTAACGCTGCGGCTCTGGAAAGGGTGGAACAAAAGGTAGCGCGGGCAGTAGAAGAGGGCGCGAGAATCGCGTTGGGTGGTAAGGCTGTAGAAGGGAAAGGTTATTATTATCCGCCAACGTTGCTTTTGGATGTCCGCCAGGAAATGTCCATTATGCACGAAGAAACCTTTGGGCCAGTGCTGCCGGTAGTCGCTTTTGACACGCTGGAACAGGCTATCTCCATGGCCAACGACAGCGATTATGGCCTGACGTCATCGATATATACCGAGAATCTTAACGTGGCGATGAAAGCCATCAAAGGACTCAAGTTTGGCGAAACCTACATCAACCGAGAAAACTTCGAAGCTATGCAAGGTTTCCATGCTGGATGGCGTAAGTCGGGTATTGGCGGCGCAGATGGCAAACATGGTTTGCATGAGTATCTACAGACTCAGGTGGTCTATTTGCAGTCGTAAGATATGAAAGAGGCGGAGGTTTTTCCTCCGCCAGTGCTGGTCAGAGTTTGGCGAATTTTTCCAGAGTACGAATGAGTTGAGTGACAAAACCATACTCGTTATCGTACCAGGCGACGGTCTTCACCAGTTGTAAATCGCCCACTGCGGTGATTTCCGTTTGGGTCGCATCAAACACCGAACCAAAATGGCTGCCAATGATATCGGAAGAGACAATCTCTTCGTCGGTATAACCAAATGACTCGTTATTGGTCGTTGCTTTTTTAAGTGCGTTATTCACCTCTTCAGCAGTCACTTTTTTCCCAAGGATAGACACCAGCTCGGTCACTGAACCTGTTTTCACTGGCACGCGTTGCGCATGGCCTTTAAGTTTGCCGCTAAGTTCCGGGATCACCAGACCAATGGCTTTTGCCGCACCGGTAGTGTGGGGGATGATATTTTCCGCCGCCGCCCGCGATGCACGTAAATCTTTACCACGCGGACCATCCACCAGAGACTGGGTGCCGGTATATGCATGGATCGTTGTCATTGTGCCAACTTCTATCCCAAAACTGTCATGCAATGCTTTGGCCATCGGCGCAAGACAGTTGGTTGTGCATGACGCCACAGAAATAATGGTGTCGTTGCCATCCAGAGTGCCATCATTGACGTTATAAACGATGGTTTTCATTTCTCCTGCCGGTGCGGAAATCAACACCTTTTTCGCTCCAGCGTCCAGATGCGCCTGGGATTTTTCTGCGGAAGTATAAAAACCGGTACATTCAATGACAATTTCAGCACCTTTTACTTTCCAGGGGATATTTTTCGCGTCTTTTTCGGCGTAAACCGCAATACTTTTTCCATCAACAATAAGTGAATCCTCTGTGAAATCGACGCTCCAGGGGAAAGGACCGTAGTTTGAATCGTGCTTTAGTAGGTAGGCGAGAATTTTCGGAGACGTAAGATCATTAATGGCGACAACGTCAATGTTACTTTTAATCTCAAGTAGCCGACGTAATACCAGTCGGCCGATACGACCAAAACCGTTAATGCCAACTTTGCTCATGGTTTTCTCCAGTCAAGAACTTGTGGGTAAAAATTAGTCCTTTCCAGGCTTAGACCAGGATGACAGGATGGGCAATCTACCTTTTTGCCATGAAACGTAACGTACTGAAAACGGGTGAACAATATTTAATGAAATTTTAAGAAAAGCTCGTTATGTTAACGGCAAATTGTGTTAAAGCAGGAAATGTTATGGGAATTAGATATTCAAGGTTACAAATTGGCATTCACTGGCTGGTCTTTTTGCTGGTTATTGCAGCCTATTGTGCGATGGAGTTTCGTGGATTTTTCCCGCGTAGCGATCGTCCGGTGATCAACATGATCCACGTTTCATGTGGCATCTCAATTCTCGTGCTGATGGTGGTTCGTCTGTTACTCAGATTGAAATACCCAACGCCGCCCATTGTACCGAAACCCAGGCCCATGATGACGGGACTCGCTCATTTGGGACATTTGGTGATCTATCTCCTGTTTATTGTATTGCCAGTGATTGGTTTGGTGATGATGTATAACCGGGGTAATCCGTGGTTTGCGTTTGGTCTGACAATGCCTTACGCGTCAGAGGCCAATTTTGACCTGGTGGATAGATTAAAGTGGTGGCATGAAACGTTGGCCAATCTGGGATATTACGTTATCGGGCTTCATGCGGCTGCTGCTCTGGCACACCACTATTTATGGAAAGACAACACGCTTTTGCGCATGATGCCGCGTAAGCGCTCCTGAAGGTATTAGAAGAAAGCGCCTGTACTAAACCAGACCCGTGGTACAGGCGAAGAATACGGGCCTACATCGGAAGCGCCTATTATATTTATTTGTATGACAAATAAAACCATAATCCGAGTTTATATGTTCAACGGGTTGATATTTAATCAATATATCTACTGTTAAGATTGAAATTCAATTTCTCCAATCTTTGATCTCCCTAAGTGAAATAAAGACCGCACAGCGTATAACTTTTATACCGAACATAAGATTCGGCAAGCCATGGAGGTTGTATGAAAAAGTTGCTCTTTATTTTACTGATGGGATTACTGATGTCTTTTTATGTTGATGCTGGGCGCAAACCCTGTTCTGGTGCGAAAGGGGGGATCTCTCACTGTACAGCTGGCGGCAAATTTGTCTGTAATGATGGTTCTATCAGCGCATCGAAAAAAACATGCACTAACTAAAAGGGGCGCCATGAGAAAATGAACTCGTCAACCAGATGCGCGGGGAATTCTCCCCGCGCAGGCCCTTACCTGGACTGACAGGCCATGAGAGCCGCTACCTCCTTATCACCGTCCCGGAATCGCAGTTCGTAGAGCGTTTGTCGGGTCAGGAGTGTGAATGCCAGAATCGTGATACAGATAATGAGCAGACACACCACCAGGGGGTTGCGCTTCATAGCCTTTCTCCTTGCCGGATGGCAGGTAAGAGGCTAACATCTGAATTGCTAGGTTCATTCGTTGGCCTCGGTTGATAGAAATATCGGTCGGGGCCTTCGTCTTTCTGATTTTCGGTAAGCCTGAAAACAGAAAGTCTCAGGCGCCCGCAAACATCCTATGTAATTATACTTACCATCGAAATAATCACTTCACGAAATTGTGTGACGGCTTCCGGTAAATCGTTATCAGAGAACACTCGCTGCAAGACTCAATGCGAGCGAGCTTCCAGTTGAGGTATGAATAAGGGGCGCCATGAGAAAATGAACTCGTCAACCAGATGCGCGGGGAATGCTCCCCGCGCAGGCCCTTACCTGGACTGACAGGCCATGAGAGCCGCCACCTCCTTATCACCGTCCCGGAATCGCAGTTCGTAGAGCGTTTGTCGGGTCAGGAGGGTGAATGCCAGAATCGTGATGCAGATAATGAGCAGACACACCACCAGGGGATTGCGCTTCATAGCCTTTCTCCTTGCCGGATGGCAGGTAAGAGGCTAACATCTGAATTGTTGGGTTCATTCGTTGGCCTCGGTTGATAGAAATATCAGTCGGGGCCTTCGTCTTTCTGATTTTCGGTAAGCCTGAAAACAGAAAGTCTCAGGCGCCCGCAAACATCCTATAAATTACACTTACCATCGAAATAATCACTTCACGAAATTGCGTGGCATTTTCCAGAATTTTTCGTAATACGCCTTACAAGGTATAACTACTCGTAAGTCTCCTCATTCCGATGGTAATAATCTCTCATCACAAAAATTGTTGTAAAAATGTGATATGAACAGGTTTTTGCCAGTAAGCAATTAGCATCGATTGCCGATGACTCTCTATCGGGAGTAAACCAGGAAGAGAGACAACGGTCATGAATACAACATCCTCACACCGCTTAGGCTTTTTACATCACATCAGGCTGGTTCCATTATTTGCCTGCATTCTTGGCGGCATCCTGTTTCTGTTTGCCTTGAGTTCATCCCTGTCGGGGTATTTTCTCTGGCAGGCAGACCGCGATCAGCGCGACGTCAGCGACGAGATCCAGATACGCACGGGTTTAGCAAACAGCTCTGATTTATTGCGTTCAGCCCGGATCAATATGATTCAGGCCGGGGCAGCGAGTCGTATCGCTGAAATGGAAGAGATGAAGCGAAATATTGCGCAAGCGGAATTGCAAATAAAGCAATCGCAACAAGGCTATAACGTTTACCGTACTCGCCTGGTGAAAACTCCCGCTGACGATGCGCTGGACGGAGAATTAAATCAGCGTTTCCTGGCTTATATTTCCGGCCTGCAACCCATGTTGAAATATGCCAAAAATGGCATGTTTGAAGCCATTATCAATCATGAAAGTGAGCAGATCAGAACGCTTGATAATGCCTATAACCAGCAGTTAAGCAAAGCCATTGAGATACGTAGCGCCAGAGCTAACCAGCTAGCGGAACAGGCGCATCAGCGTACTCGTCTGGGAGGGATGTTTATGATTGGCGCATTTATACTTGCGCTGGTAATGACGCTGATAACCTTTATGGTGTTACGCCGGATTGTCATTCGTCCACTGCAACATGCTGCCCAACGGATTGAAAAAATTGCCAGTGGCGATCTGACTCTGGTTGACGAACCCACTGGCCGCAGTGAAATTGGCCGCTTAAGTCGCCATCTACAGCAAATGCAGCATTCGCTGGCGCTGACGGTGGGAACGGTGCGTCAGGGGGCTGAAGAGATCTATCGTGGCACCAGTGAGATTTCTGCCGGTAATGCTGACCTTTCCTCACGCACCGAAGAACAAGCGGCGGCAATTGAACAAACCGCCGCCAGCATGGAGCAACTCACCGCAACAGTGAAGCAAAATTCTGATAATGCACATCATGCCAGCAAACTGGCGCAAGAGGCCTCAAGTAAAGCCGGTGATGGCGGACAAACAGTTTCCGGTGTAGTGCGGACAATGGGTAATATCTCCAGTAGCTCGAAGAAAATTTCTGAAATCACGGCTGTTATCAACAGTATTGCCTTCCAGACCAATATCCTGGCGCTCAATGCCGCCGTTGAGGCCGCACGAGCCGGTGAACAAGGACGCGGATTTGCCGTTGTCGCCAGCGAAGTGCGTATACTTGCAAGCCGCAGCGCCCAGGCGGCGAAAGATATTGAAGGCTTGATCAGTGAGTCCGTCAGGTTGATTGGCCAGGGGGCCGATGAGGTGGCAACGGCAGGGAAAACCATGAGCGCTATTGTTGATGCCGTGGCGAGCGTCACACATATCATGCAAGAAATAGCTGCCGCCTCAGATGAACAAAGCAGAGGTATCACACAAGTTAGCCAGGCGATTTCTGAAATGGATAAAGTGACGCAACAGAACGCTTCTCTGGTGGAAGAGGCTTCAGCTGCGGCGGTATCTCTTGAAGAACAGGCGGCGCGGTTAACTGAAGCCGTGGATGTGTTCCGTCTGAAGAAACAACCAGCTCAGGCGGATCAACAAGGAACAGGGAGTTCAGTGAGTTTGGCAACGGTGTGATAAAAAAGGGATCGTAAGATCCCTTACTTTTCAGAACGGCATTGATTTTCGAATGGCGTTAATCATCAACTGACAACCGGAAGAGAGTGTTGCATCTACGCGGGTCAGTATTCCAATAGGTTCGCCTGCTCCATGCCCCGGAACAGGCAGGGCCACCAGTGTTGCATGACGCAGGTCGTCTTTTACCGCGCCAGAAGGAACAAACCACACGTAGTCGTATTCAACCGTAAGCTGACGTGAAAGCGATGCAGACAACGTTTCAATGCAGCCTGAAGGAATTTTACATCCCTGGCTTTTTACTAATGCCTCTGAATGCTGCCGTGGCGCGGTGCCTTCTGGTGATACGACAACAGGCCATTCCAGTACCCGACTTAACGTTACGTTCTCCTGAAGCAGGGGGTGATTAGGCCTAACAACTAACTTAAGTGATTCGAGAAACAGCAGCTCGTAATTAAGTCCGGTCATCAGTTCAGGATCTGACATCCGACCAACACCAATATCGATTTCCCCTGTTTTTAATCCCGCCAGGATCATCGTGTTACTCATGGTGGCAACTTGCAGTGTGGTTTCTTTTTGTTGCTGATGAAACTGACCTATAACCGAAGGTAATATCCCTAGTGCCGCGGTAGGTAGCGCGCCCACTCTGACGACATCATTGTTAAGGCCTTCTTTACGATTAAGTGACAGTCCAGCGGTGTTGATGGCGTCAAGAACTCTGACTGCGTGAGTTAAAAATTGCTCGCCAGGTAAGGTGAGCTGCGCGCCTTGACGTCCCCGGTCGAACAGGCGAGCACCCGTCAATTGCTCCAGCTCATTCAATGTCTTAGAGAGTGCCGGTTGACTCAGATTAAGGGTTTCAGCCGCGCGCCCCAAAGTTCCTTGTTGTGCGACAGCTACGAATGTATGAAGGTGGCGCAAACGGATGCGCTGACTAAACAGACTATTTTTTTCCATAAGCGATGTTAAAAACGAAGCGGTGCCGCTGACAAGTGATGTTGTTTGATTATGATAACTTGATTGCAAAATATTATTAACATTTTAAAGTAATTATGTTACATCGAAATCGATAATATTGATGATTTCGCGGCGAGATCACAGTTTGTAAATTCTTCCCACCAGAGTGAATGCGGTTACCTACACTCGAGATAATTGACCACTGGGGGTAGGCATTATGGCGAACAGCATCACAGCGGATGAGATTCGGGAACAGTTTTCGCAGGCAATGTCAGCCATGTATCAACAAGAAGTTCCACAGTACGGTACGTTGCTGGAACTGGTCGCTGACGTGAATCTGGCTGTGCTGGAAAATAATCCCCAACTGCATGAAAAAATGGTTAATGCGGATGAGCTGGCGAGGCTTAACGTTGAACGTCATGGGGCGATACGTGTAGGAACCGCGCAGGAACTTGCCACATTAAGGCGGATATTCGCCATTATGGGAATGTATCCGGTGAGTTATTACGATCTCTCGCAGGCTGGCGTGCCGGTACATTCTACGGCATTTCGGCCCATCGATGATGCCTCGCTTGCGCGTAATCCTTTCCGCGTTTTTACCTCATTGCTCCGCCTTGAGCTTATCGAAAACAAAACATTGCGCCAAAAGGCGGCGGAGATTTTACGCCAGCGCGATATCTTTACCCCACGTTGTCGGCAACTGTTAGATGAATATGATCGGGAGGGCGGTTTTAGCGAAGCGCAAGCGCGGGAGTTTGTGCGAGAAGCCCTGGAGACGTTTCGTTGGCATCAGTCAGCAACGGTAGATGAAGAAACCTATCACGCGTTGCATAACGAGCATCGACTGATCGCTGATGTAGTCTGTTTTCCAGGCTGTCATATCAATCACCTGACGCCACGCACGCTGGACATTGATCGGGTGCAGTCGATGATGCCCGAACGCGGTATCGAACCAAAAATTCTCATCGAAGGGCCGCCGCGCCGCGAGGTGCCGATTTTATTGCGTCAAACCAGCTTTAAGGCACTGGAAGAAACGGTTCTGTTTGTGGGGCAACAGCAGGGGAGGCATACCGCGCGATTTGGTGAGATAGAGCAGCGCGGAGTGGCGTTAACGCCGAAAGGGCGGCGACTGTATGATGAACTTCTGTGTAATGCCGGAACTGGACAGGATAATCTCACTCATCAACTGCATTTGCAGGAAACCTTTCGCGCTTTCCCGGACAGCGAATTTTTGATGCGCCAGCAAGGGCTGGCATGGTTCCGTTATCGACTGACACCATCGGGTGAAGCGCATCGTCAGGCGATACATCCTGGGGACGATCCGCAACCTTTGATTGAACGTGGCTGGGTTGTCGCACAACCTATTACGTATGAGGATTTTTTGCCGGTGAGTGCGGCGGGGATCTTCCAGTCCAATCTCGGTAACGAAACGCAGACGCGCAGTCATGGTAATGCCAGTCGTGAGGCATTCGAGCAGGCGCTGGGCTGCCAGGTTTTTGATGAATTTCAGTTATACAAGGAAGCGGAAGAACGCAGTAAACGCCGCTGTGGATTGCTTTAAAATCGGGCCATCCTGCTTTGCAAAAATTTGCCTGATTTTACAAATGAATCAGGCTCTTCCCATCGACATAAAAAAATTGCCGATTTGTGCAGATTCTCCATGCTCAACAATTGGATTATTAATAAATATTGTCTAGAGTGAGCGGTCATTAATAAGCACTTTCTTGCCGCTGAAAACGACCAGCGCGGGACCATTCACAACACCAGAAGGACTCACTGTCAGGTATGGATCGTAGACGATTTATTAAAGGTTCAATGGCTATGGCCGCCGTGTGCGGTACCAGCGGTATTGCTTCTCTTTTTTCTCAGGCTGCGTTCGCGGCAGATTCTGATATTGCCGATGGGCAAACTCAGCGTTTTGACTTTTCGGTTTTACAGTCGATGGCGCATGATTTAGCGCAAAAGCCGTGGGGTGGCGAGCCGCGTCCGTTACCCAACACGTTGGCGACTATGACCCCGCAGGCTTATAACAGCATTCAATACGACGCCGAACAATCACTGTGGCATAACGTCGAGAACCGCCAGCTTGATGCCCAGTTCTTTCATATGGGGATGGGTTTCCGCCGCCGCGTACGCATGTTCTCGGTTGATCCTGCAACGCATCTGGCACGTGAAATTCACTTTCGTCCAGAATTGTTCAAATACAATGATGCGGGCGTAGATACCAAACAACTGGAAGGGCAAAGCGATCTCGGCTTTGCAGGCTTCCGCGTATTTAAAGCGCCGGAACTGGCTCGCCGCGATGTGGTATCGTTCCTCGGTGCAAGCTATTTCCGTGCCGTTGATGACACGTATCAATACGGTTTATCGGCCCGTGGTTTGGCGATTGATACTTATACCGACAGCAAAGAAGAGTTCCCCGATTTTACCGCTTTCTGGTTTGATACCGTAAAACCAGGCGCAACCACCTTTACCGTTTATGCCTTACTCGATAGCCCCAGTATTACCGGTGCCTACAAGTTCACCATCCAGTGTGAAAAGAGTCAGGTGATTATGGATGTTGAAAACCATCTGTATGCGCGTAAAGAGATCAAGCAATTGGGTATTGCACCGATGACCAGTATGTTTAGTTGCGGCACTAACGAACGTCGTATGTGCGATACTATTCATCCGCAAATCCATGATTCCGACCGTCTTTCCATGTGGCGGGGCAATGGCGAGTGGATCTGTCGGCCGCTAAATAATCCGCAGAAATTGCAGTTCAATGCCTACACCGACAATAACCCGAAAGGCTTTGGTTTATTGCAACTGGATCGTGATTTCTCCCATTATCAAGACATCATGGGCTGGTACAATAAACGACCAAGTTTGTGGGTAGAGCCTCGTAATAAATGGGGCAAAGGCACCATCGGCCTGATGGAAATCCCAACAACGGGTGAAACGCTGGATAACATTGTCTGCTTCTGGCAGCCAGAAAAAGCAGTAAAAGCAGGGGACGAGTTTGCATTCCAGTATCGTCTGTACTGGAGCGCACATCCCCCTGTTCAATGTCCATTGGCACGTGTTATGGCGACGCGCACCGGCATGGGAGGTTTTCCGGAAGGGTGGGCGCCGGGTGAGCATTATCCAGAAAAATGGGCGCGTCGTTTTGCCGTCGATTTTGTTGGTGGGGACCTGAAAGCGGCTGCGCCTAAGGGGATTGAACCTGTTATTACGCTCTCCAGTGGTGAAGCGAAGCAAATCGAAATTCTCTACATTGAACCGATTGATGGTTACCGTATTCAATTTGACTGGTATCCGACTTCGGACTCTACTGATCCGGTTGATATGCGGATGTATCTCCGCTGTCAGGGCGATGCCATCAGTGAAACATGGCTGTATCAGTATTTCCCACCAGCTCCGGATAAGCGCAAATACGTTGACGATCGCGTGATGAATTGATCGTCATTTTTTTCGGCACCTTCTGACGGAAGGTGCCGTCTGGTAAAACACGATCCCGCTCGCATTTTTCCCCAAACTATCTGAGTAATCTGATGATGTGTATTTCATGTACACTTTGTCAGCCACTAACAGGGAGTGCGTATGTTTCCAGAATACCGAGATTTAATATCCCGTCTGAAAAACGAAAATCCTCGCTTTATGTCCTTGTTCGATAAACACAATAAACTTGATCATGAAATTGCCAGAAAGGAAGGTTCCGACGGTCGAGGATACAATGCGGAAGTGGTCCGCATGAAAAAACAGAAGCTCCAGTTGAAAGATGAGATGCTCAAAATCCTGCAACAGGAGAGCGTCAAAGAGGTGTAAACTTTCTTAAGCCGCCTGCCAGGCGGCTTTTTTAACAACTGCATGGATTGACTGGAGATAAGATGACTGAAACGATAAAAGTAAGCGAATCACTTGAATTACATGCTGTTGCAGAAAGTCATGTCACACCTCTTTATCAGTTAATCTGTAAAAATAAAACCTGGTTACAGCAGTCGCTAAACTGGCCACAGTTTGTTCAAAGCGAAGAGGACACGCGAAAAACGGTGCAGGGTAATGTGATGTTGCATCAGCGTGGATATGCCAAAATGTTCATGATTTTCAAAGAAGATGAACTTATCGGCGTTATCTCGTTTAATCGTATTGAACCACTGAATAAAACCGCGGAAATCGGCTACTGGCTGGACGAATCTCATCAGGGGCAGGGGATCATTTCTCAGGCGCTGCAGGCATTGATGCATCATTACGCTCAGTCTGGTGAACTCAGACGCTTCGTGATCAAATGTCGGGTGGACAATCCCCAAAGCAACCAGGTAGCTTTGCGCAATGGTTTTATCCTTGAAGGTTGCCTTAAACAGGCTGAGTTCCTGAATGATGCCTTTGATGATGTGAACTTATACGCGCGTATTATCGATTCACAATAACCCTGGCAGCGGCGTTCGCGTAATGCGCTCCTCGCCGTTAATAACTTTTGGACCACGGACATGAACCGTGTCGCCATCAAAGGCTGCAACGACGGCGTGGTCGGTTAACTCCACATGGTTTTCAATCATCACCGCACCTGTAATGCGGCTGTTCCCCTGTATGGTGACGTGATTGTCGAGTAAAACCGGACCACCACGTACGAGTGCATGACCACCCACCAGAACATGATGTTTTAACACACAATTGCCTTCTACCGAGGCATGTTCCGCTACCTGCGAACTGTAATGAAGCGTGGGAATGGCATCTTCTTCTGTTCCGGCGATCACACGTGCGTGTCCGTAGACTTTCGCGCAGTCACACAGCCAGACGTTGTTCTCTTCATTACCTTCAATACGTGCAAAATCAAAAACTTCGGCGCGATGCTCAATGAACGCAAATTTCACAATGGCATCACCATATATTTGCGCCTGATGAACAATGCGCGAGGTGCTGACTCTTGCGCGATCACAAATTTGCAACAGAAGATGGTGGTCGGGCGTTAAACCTTGCGCAGCGACTACCATTGAGTTCTGATCAATGCAGGCATGACCAGAAATCCTGCAATTTCCGCATATTAATGAATCATGGATTGTGACGTTGTCACTTATCAGAGCGCCCTGACTGATTTTGCTATTATCGATCCAGACGTTATCCTTCGCGCAAACATCGCCCCATAGCTCGCTGCTTCCGGTGATGCGTGTATTACCGGATATCACCGTTCCGGCAAACGCGATGGCATTCTGGTCATAGATCCAACAATTTCCATCCTGGGCCAATACGGTTTCATTATCAATCCAGCCGCCAGGCGTTCCGGCTATTACGTCATTAAAATCAGCGATGGCAATAATCTGCCGCAATAAAACACTCTTTTTATCGCTATCTTCCTGATAACTAAAAGCTCGTTGTTCTTCACTAAGACGATATTTGCGCATAGCGTTTTCCCGCAGGTGACCTACTATAACCGTAGCAAATTCTGTGACTCTGGCTATGTTTAGCAAATTTCCATAAAATGTATTTCAAATATACTTTATAAATTCAACAAAATGAGTAAGAAGATGCAGAGCGATAAAGTGCTCAATTTACCGGCAGGTTACTTTGGCATTGTGTTGGGGACGATAGGGATGGGATTTGCCTGGCGTTATGCCAGCCAGGTTTGGCAGGTCAGTCACTGGTTGGGCGATGGGCTGGTGATTCTGGCAATGATCATTTGGGGATTACTGACTAGCGCATTTATTACCCGACTCATACGCTTTCCGCATAGCGTGCTGGCGGAAGTGCGTCATCCAGTGATGAGCAGTTTTGTGAGTTTGTTTCCGGCAACAACGATGCTGGTGGCAATTGGTTTTGTCCCCTGGTTTCGTCCGCTGGCGGTGGGCCTGTTCAGTATTGGTGTTGTGATTCAACTGGCTTATGCCGCCTGGCAAACAGCCGGTTTATGGCGCGGTTCCCATCCTGAGGAAGCTACGACACCCGGACTTTATTTACCTACTGTTGCCAACAACTTCATCAGTGCAATGGCCTGTGGAGCATTGGGCTACACCGATGCTGGTCTGGTATTTTTAGGGGCTGGCGTTTTCTCCTGGTTAAGTCTTGAGCCGGTAATCCTTCAGCGTCTGCGCAGCTCGGGAGAATTGCCCACGGCACTGCGTACATCGCTGGGGATTCAGCTTGCACCGGCGCTGGTGGCATGTAGCGCCTGGTTGAGCGTCAACGGTGGCGAGGGCGATACGCTGGCGAAAATGCTTTTCGGTTACGGTCTACTGCAACTTCTTTTTATGTTACGCCTGATGCCGTGGTATCTCTCCCAGCCGTTTAATGCCTCATTCTGGAGTTTCTCGTTCGGCGTATCTGCACTGGCAACCACCGGTTTGCATTTAGGAAGCGGTAACGACAATGGCTTTTTCCATACCCTGGCTGTGCCGCTATTTATTTTTACCAATTTTATTATCGCATTACTGCTCATCCGTACTTTCGCGCTTCTGATGCAGGGAAAATTGTTAATCAGAACCGAGCGCGCCGTTTTAATGAAAGCTGAGGACAAAGAATGATTATTCGTGATGAAAACTACTTCACTGATAAATATGAATTAACCCGCACACACTCTGAAGTTCTGGAAGCGGTGAAAGTGGTTAATCCGGGTAAAACGCTGGATCTGGGCTGTGGTAATGGCCGTAACAGCCTTTACCTGGCAGCCAATGGTTATGATGTCGACGCATGGGATAAAAATGCCATGAGCATTGCCAACGTCGAGCGCATCAAATCCATTGAAAAACTGGAAAATTTGCGCACCCAGGTTGTTGATCTAAATAACCTGACGTTTGATGGACAATACGATTTTATTCTTTCTACCGTGGTGCTGATGTTCCTGGAGGCGAAAACCATTCCTGGATTGATTGCCAATATGCAGCGTTGCACCAAACCCGGTGGTTATAACTTGATTGTGGCAGCAATGGACACAGCTGATTTTCCATGTACCGTCGGGTTCCCCTTTGCCTTTAAAGAAGGGGAGTTACGTCAATATTACGAAGGCTGGGAGATGCTGAAATACAATGAAGACGTGGGTGAACTCCACCGCACCGACGCTAACGGCAATCGCATTAAACTACGTTTCGCCACGATGCTGGCACGTAAAAAATAAGCTAACAGGGCAAGGCGCATGAAAATGTCCACGTGAGATGTTTAACTGTTTTTTTGCGGTAGGCATATTTTTTATCGAGGTGATGTGAAATATATCACAGTGGTTGAAGTTTTTTATCGGCTTAACTGCCTGAAATTTAACAACTGAAGATTGACTCTGCCCCCTTTTCGTCATTGACTATATTGTCAGAAAAGGGGCTGGAAAATTTATTTTCACCAACACTTTTTTTGCCACAACACGAAGCGGTACTTTTTGCTATAACTTAAAAAGTAATATAATCATCTCAGGAAACTATTCATGCGTACCACATCAATTGCGAAAGTTGCGGCTTTATGCGGCTTGTTGGCTCTGTCAGGTTGTGCCTCTAAAATCACCCAGCCAGATAAATATTCTGGTTTTTTAAACAATTACTCCAACCTTCAAGAAACAACTTCAGCAACGGGCAAACCGGTATTACGCTGGGTTGATCCAAATTTTGATCAAAGTAAATATGACAGTATCGTCTGGAACCCAATCACCTATTATCCGGTGCCTAAACCTTCTACCCAGGTAGGGCAAAAAGTTCTGGATAGAATTTTGAGCTATACCAATACTGAAATGAAAGAAGCCATCTCACAGCGTAAACCACTGGTTACTACCGCTGGGCCTCGTAGTCTGATTTTCCGTGGTGCTATTACTGGTGTAGATACCAGCAACGAAGGGTTACAGTTCTATGAAGTTGTTCCTGTCGCATTAGTGGTAGCGGGGACGCAAATGGCGACGGGTCACCGTACCATGGATACCCGCCTGTACTTTGAAGGTGAGCTGATTGATGCGGCTACCAACAAACCGGTTATCAAAGTGGTTCGTCAGGGCGAAGGTAAGGACCTGAATAACGAAAGCACACCAATGGCTTTCGAAAATATTAAGCAAGTTATTGATGACATGGCGACCGACGCGACCATGTTTGACGTTAACAAAAAGTAATGCCAGTCGCGCCATCGCAAGATGGCGCTTCTGATTATCGGCTTCTGTCAGCGAACAAATTCAATACTACATAACAGACACCACCGGCAATTAATCCCCAAAACGCCGAGCCAATACCTACCAGCGTCAGTCCACTTGCCGTTACCAGAAAAGCCACCACAGCAGCATCGCGCTCACGCTCATTATGCAAAGCCTGATACAAACTGCCTCCGATGGTACTTAACAGCGCCAGACCAGCCAGCATCTGGATCCAACTTACAGGCAGGGCAGCCATCATCCCGGTAATGGCACTGCCAAACAGACCCGCCAGTAAATAAAAGACGCCAGCCGCAGCGGCAGCCAGCCAACGCTGATCTTTGTCCGGGTGCGCCTCCGGGCTCTGGCAAATAGCCGCAGTGATAGCCGCAATACCTACGGAATAGACGCCGAAAGGAGAAAACAGAAGCGCCAGTAATCCAGTAAATACAATCAATGGCGAAACAGGAGCTGAATACCCGGCGGCTTTCATCGCCGCAATCCCTGGCGCATTTTGCGATGCCATCGTCACCAGAAAAAGGGGGAGTGCAACGCTCAAACTGTGAGCAAACGAAAATTCAGGGGCGAGATAAGCGGGGAGAACTGGTTTGAAAACGATATCTTTTGTGACAACGTCACCTTGTGCGATAACGACCACGCTCCCAACAATCATCGCCGCAATTACCGCATAACGCGGCGCAATAGCCTTTGTCGCCAGCCACGCCAGCAACATACTACCGCATAACATAAACTGACCATCCAGGCTGGCAAACGCCTGTAAACCAAAGCGTAACAAAATTCCGGCCAGCATTGCCGCTGCCAGCGAGTGCGGAATAATACGCATCAGACGGGCGAATAATCCTGTCACACCACAGAGAACAATTAGCGCATTCGTGACAATAAAAACGCCGATGGCCTGGTTTAGCGTTAGTCCCTGTAACCCGGTGACCAGCAACGCAGCACCGGGTGTTGACCATGCGGTAAGAACAGGCACGCGATACCATAATGTCAGAGCCAGCGTACTGACTCCCATTGCCAGCCCCAGCGCCGTCATCCAGCCGGAAATTTGCTCTGTGGTGGCTCCAGCGACAATCGCCGCTTGCCATATTATTGCCGCAGAGCTGGCATAACCAATCAATACCGCCAGAAACCCTGCAAGCAGTGTGGGAGGAGGAATGGAAAACAGACGCATAGTTACCTCGTGCGTTATAGCGTACAGGCACCGTAGCATTTGTCCGTTATAACGCACAAGTGATAAACTCCCGTTTTGCAGGAGGAGTCGCATGGAAAATCTCGCTCGCTTTTTATCCACTACGCTTAAACATCTTCGTCAGCAGCGAGGCTGGAGTCTTTCGCGACTGGCAGAAGCGACGGGCGTTTCAAAAGCGATGTTAGGGCAGATTGAACGTAATGAATCCAGCCCGACGGTCGCAACATTATGGAAAATAGCTACCGGGATGAACGTGCCGTTTTCGACGTTTATTTCGCCACCGCAGACCGCTACGCCATCCGTTTATGATCCACAACAGCAGGCAATGGTGATCACTTCTTTATTTCCTTATGATCCGCAACTCTGTTTTGAACATTTCTCGATCATGATGGCCCCTGGTGCAATAAGCGAATCGACGCCGCACGAAAAGGGTGTTATCGAGCATGTTGTCGTCATTGATGGGCAGCTTGACCTGTGCGTTGGTGGTGAGTGGCGAAGCCTTATAAGTGGAGAAGGTGAACGCTTTGCCGCAGATGTTGCCCATGCCTATTGCAACCGTGGCGAGCAAACCGTGCATTTTCATTCCATTATCCATTACCCGCGTAGTTGAACAGGAAAACTATTTCGCAACGTCGCGCTTGTGGCTAAAATAACCGCCTTTTTTCAGCTACTGGATAAGAAAGTGACCGTATCTTCTCATCGTCTTGAACTGTTAAGCCCGGCACGCGATGCCGCCATTGCCCGCGAAGCTATTTTGCACGGTGCCGATGCTGTTTATATCGGCGGCCCTGGTTTTGGTGCCCGTCATAACGCCAGTAATAGTCTGAAAGATATCGCCGAACTGGTGCCATTTGCCCACCGTTATGGCGCAAAAATTTTCGTCACGCTTAACACCATTTTGCATGACGACGAACTGGAACCGGCGCAACGACTGATTACCGATCTTTACCAGACAGGCGTAGATGCGCTGATTGTTCAGGACATGGGAATTCTGGAACTTGATATTCCGCCGATTGAACTGCACGCAAGTACGCAGTGCGATATTCGTACTGTAGAGAAAGCGAAGTTCCTCTCTGACGTTGGCTTTACCCAGATTGTGCTGGCGCGTGAACTTAACCTGGAGCAGATTCGTGCGATTCATCAGGCCACGGACGCGACTATTGAGTTCTTTATTCATGGCGCATTGTGTGTGGCATATTCCGGTCAGTGCTACATTTCTCATGCACAAACGGGACGTAGCGCCAACCGTGGCGATTGCTCGCAGGCGTGCCGTTTGCCATACACATTGAAAGACGATCAGGGGCGGGTGGTTTCCTATGAAAAACATCTGCTGTCGATGAAAGATAACGATCAGACTGCCAACCTCGGCGCGTTGATCGATGCGGGCGTACGCTCCTTCAAGATTGAAGGCCGTTACAAAGATATGAGCTACGTGAAGAATATCACCGCCCATTATCGCCAGATGCTGGATGCCATTATTGAAGAGCGCGGCGATCTGGCTCGTGCTTCATCAGGTCGTACTGAACATTTCTTTGTGCCTTCGACAGAAAAAACCTTCCATCGTGGTAGCACAGACTACTTTGTTAACGCGCGTAAAGGTGACATTGGCGCGTTCGATTCGCCGAAATTTATCGGCCTGCCGGTGGGTGAAGTATTGAAAGTGGCGAAAGATCATCTCGATGTTGCCGTCACCGAGCCACTGGCAAATGGCGATGGCCTGAACGTAATGATTAAACGTGAAGTGGTTGGCTTTCGTGCCAATACGGTAGAGAAAACCGGAGAAAATCACTACCGCGTCTGGCCAAATGAAATGCCAGCAGATTTGCATAAAATTCGCCCACATCATCCGCTTAACCGTAACCTTGACCATAACTGGCAACAGGCACTGACGAAAACCTCCAGCGAGCGTCGGGTAGCGGTAGACATTGAACTGGGTGGCTGGCAAGAACAACTCATTCTGACGTTAACCAGCGAAGAGGGCGTTAGCATCACTCATACCCTGGATGGGCAGTTCGACGAAGCGAATAACGCCGAAAAAGCGCTGAATAACCTGAAAGATAGCCTGGCAAAACTGGGGCAAACCATCTATTACGCCCGCGATGTGCAAATTAATTTGCCGGGGGCGCTGTTTGTGCCAAACAGTCTGTTAAATCAGTTCCGCCGTGAGGCCGTCGAAATGCTGGATGCTGCACGTCTTGCCAGCTACCAGCGCGGCAGTCGTAAACCGGTTGCTGAACCTGCGCCGGTTTATCCGCAAACGCATTTGAGTTTCCTCGCGAACGTCTACAACCATAAAGCACGCGAGTTCTATCATCGCTATGGCGTACAACTGATTGATGCGGCGTATGAAGCGCATGAAGAGAAGGGCGAAGTCCCGGTGATGATCACCAAACACTGCCTGCGCTTTGCCTTCAATCTGTGTCCGAAACAGGCGAAAGGTAATATTAAAAGCTGGAAGGCAACGCCAATGCAACTGGTTAACGGTGATGAAGTACTAACGCTGAAGTTTGATTGTCGCCCGTGTGAGATGCACGTCATCGGTAAAATTAAAAATCATATTCTGAAAATGCCGTTACCGGGAAGCGTTGTCGCATCTGTAAGCCCGGATGATCTGCTGAAAACATTGCCGAAGCGGAAAGGATAAAACGCAAGCTTTCAGGGGTAATCACAACTCATTGAATCTGCATGATATTGTTGCCGGATAAGGCGTTCATGCCACATCCGGCAACAAACGACTCAAGGTTGTCCCGTTTCTGGTTTGCGTGATTTTTGCCAGTAATAATGCTCGCGCAAACCTTCCGCCGACTCTTCCGCCACAGCACGCAATTCATCGCTGTCCGCCTCATGACGCAGTTGATGATCCACATTCTTCACCCACAAAAATTCATGTCCTTTGTGTCCTGCCATCAGCTGACCAGAGAACAGCGCACACGTTAATAAGACTACCGATAACGCTTTCGTAAACATCCCGCCACCCGTTTATTACACTTTGCCGCTATGATGCCGATAGTTTCTTTAAGTTATTCTTCTGTTTTGCAAATTAGCGCAAAGAATTTCTGGAACCTGCCTTCCTGATTTGGCACTGCTTTTCACCGTTGCGGCGAATTAGTGCTATTTTCGAGCAAATTAAAAAAGGAGGTAAACATTAATGTTTACTTTGTTGATATACTCAGCGGCAGGGAGGCGATGTGAAACAAAGCGAGTTCAGACGTTGGCTCGAATCTCAGGGCGTAGATGTGGCGAATGGCAGCAACCATTTGAAACTCAGGTTTCAGGGGCGACGTAGTGTCATGCCGCGTCACCCCAGTGACGAGATCAAAGAACCATTGCGTAAAGCAACCCTGAAACAACTCGGTTTAAATTAATCGCCATAAGAAGGTTAATGACATGCGAGAGACAGTCAAAATTATGCGTTATCCCGTCACTCTTACACCTGCGCCGGAAGGCGGTTATGTGGTTTCTTTTGTAGATATCCCTGAAGCGTTAACGCAGGGAGAAACTGTTGCTGAAGCGATGGAAGCAGCAAAAGATGCCTTACTCACCGCATTTGATTTTTATTTTGAAGATAACGAGCTAATCCCGTTGCCTTCGCCATTAAATAACAACGATCACTTTGTTGAAGTGCCTTTAAGTGTCGCTTCTAAGGTATTGCTGTTAAATGCTTTTTTGCAGTCAGATATCACCCAGCAAGAGCTGGCGAGGCGGATTGGTAAACCCAGGCAGGAGATCACTCGCTTGTTTGATTTGCATCATGCGACAAAAATCGACGCCGTCCAGCTTGCGGCTAAAGCCCTGGGCAAAGAGTTATCGCTGGTAATGGTTTAATTACAGTTAACGTAAAGTTGTCATTTTTAACAACTGATATAGACTGCCGGATCACCTGCACATAATAACGATCCAATTAATGAAAAAATACCAGCAGCTCGCAGAACTATTACGTGAGCAAATTGCGTCAGGCATCTGGCAACCCGGCGATCGCCTGCCTTCTCTACGTGAACAGGTTGCGATTTCTGGCATGAGCTTTATGACTGTCGGTCATGCTTATCAGTTGCTCGAAAGTCAGGGGTATATTATTGCGCGGCCGCAGTCAGGTTATTACGTTGCGCCGCGCACGGTGAAATCACCGCAGGCACCTGCTATTCCGGTAACGCGTGATGAAACGGTCGATATTAACACCTATATTTTTGATATGTTGCAGGCCAGTCGCGATCCATCGGTAGTACCGTTTGCTTCAGCCTTTCCCGATCCGCACCTGTTTCCGCTACAGCAACTGAACCGCTCGCTGGCGCAGGTGAGTAAAACCGCCACGGCGATGAGCGTGATTGAAAACTTGCCGCCAGGGAATGCAGAACTGCGTCAGGCTATTGCTCGTCGCTATGCCTTACAAGGCATCACTATTTCTCCTGATGAAATTGTCATTACCGCCGGGGCGTTAGAGGCATTAAACCTCAGTTTGCAAGCGGTCACTGAACCGGGCGATTGGGTGATTGTCGAGAATCCTTGTTTCTACGGCGCGTTGCAGGCACTGGAGCGGTTACGGCTGAAGGCGTTATCGGTGGCGACGGATGTTAACGAAGGGATCGATCTTCAGGCGCTGGAACTGGCGTTACAGGAGTATCCGGTCAAAGCCTGCTGGCTAATGACTAATAGCCAGAATCCACTCGGATTTACCTTAACGCCACAGAAAAAAGCGCGGCTGGTAGCGTTGCTCAATCAGTACAACGTGATGTTAATTGAAGATGACGTTTACAATGAGCTTTACTTTGGTCGGGAAAAATCGCTACCCGCGAAAGCGTGGGATCGTCACGATGGTGTACTGCTTTGCTCATCATTTTCTAAATGTCTGGTGCCAGGTTTTCGCATTGGTTGGGTCGCCGCCGGAAAACATGCACGCAAAATCCAGCGATTGCAGTTGATGAGCACGCTTTCCACAAGTTCGCCAATGCAGCTTGCACTGGTGGATTACCTTTCTACTCGTCGTTACGATGCCCATCTTCGTCGTCTACGTCGCCAGCTTGCGGAACGTAAACAACGTGCCTGGCAGGCGCTGCTGCGTTATCTGCCTGCGGAAGTGAAAATTCATCACAATGACAGCGGTTATTTTCTCTGGCTGGAGCTTCCCGAACCGTTAGATGCGGGCGAATTAAGTGTTCAGGCATTGGCGCATCACATCAGCATTGCGCCGGGTAAAATGTTTTCTACTGGCGAAAGTTGGTCACGTTTTTTCCGTTTTAATACTGCATGGCAGTGGGGGGAGCGCGAAGAACAGGCGGTTAAACAATTAGGTCACCTTATTAAAGAATACCTGAAATAGATCCCCATTTAATTTCTCTCAGGTTGGGTAATATGAATTTCGAATAGAAGCTATATTTCCTAACCCCTTGTCTATACTCCAGAAGATAGCTTCTCAAACGGCATAATGCGCGTTAGCTCACATCCTGATTAAATTTTCTCGGGGGCGAGGGTGCGCCTGCAAGCCGCCGTCTATGGTTAAACAAGGAGATATTTTTACGGCACGGCGGCTGAACAATTAATTACGACAGGAGTAAGACTTTATGAGCAAGACATTTGCCCGCAGCAGCCTGTGTGCGCTTACCATGACATTAATGACCGCCCACGCCGCCGAACAGCCTACCAATTTGGATAAACCGGAAGGACGACTGGATATTATCGCCTGGCCGGGATACATCGAACGCGGACAAACCGATAAACAATACGACTGGGTGACGCAATTTGAAAAAGAAACAGGTTGCGCGGTCAATGTGAAAACTGCAGCGACTTCCGATGAAATGGTCAGCCTGATGACCAAAGGAGGTTACGATCTGGTCACGGCGTCCGGCGATGCCTCGCTGCGTTTGATTATGGGTAAACGCGTGCAGCCGATTAATACCGCATTGATTCCCAACTGGAAAACGCTCGATCCGCGCGTGGTTAAAGGCGACTGGTTTAACGTGGGTGGAAAAGTCTATGGCACGCCATATCAATGGGGTCCGAACCTGTTGATGTACAACACCAAAACCTTCCCGACACCACCAGATAGCTGGCAAGTGGTTTTTGTTGAGCAGAATCTACCGGACGGTCAGAGTAATAAAGGCCGCGTACAGGCTTATGACGGCCCTATCTACATTGCAGATGCTGCGCTGTTCGTCAAAGCGACTCAGCCGCAGTTGGGTATCTCCGATCCATACCAACTCACTGAACAACAGTATCAGGCAGTACTGAAAGTGCTGCGCGATCAACATAGTTTGATCCATCGCTACTGGCATGACACAACCGTGCAAATGAGCGATTTCAAAAACGAGGGAGTGGTCGCTTCCAGTGCCTGGCCCTATCAGGCCAACGCCTTGAAAGCCGAAGGCCAGCCTGTCGCTACCGTTTTCCCGAAAGAGGGCGTTACCGGTTGGGCTGACACCACCATGCTACATAGCGAAGCGAAACATCCGGTTTGCGCCTACAAATGGATGAACTGGTCATTAACGCCGAAGGTGCAGGGCGATGTAGCGGCCTGGTTTGGTTCGCTGCCGGTAGTACCGGAAGGCTGCAAAGCCAGTCCGTCGCTGGGCGATAAAGGCTGTGAAACCAACGGCTTTAACTATTTCGATAAAATTGCCTTCTGGAAAACGCCTATAGCCGAAGGGGGCAAGTTTGTTCCCTACAGTCGCTGGACGCAGGATTACATTGCCATTATGGGCGGTCGCTAACTTCGCTGGGGTGTTTTATGACGTACGCAGTGGAGTTTGACAACGTCTCGCGGTTGTACGGCGACGTGCGCGCGGTAGATGGCGTCAGTATTGCGATAAAAGATGGTGAGTTCTTCTCTATGCTGGGACCGTCCGGTTCCGGCAAAACCACCTGCCTGCGCCTGATTGCTGGCTTCGAACAGCTTTCCGGCGGGGCGATTGCTATCTTTGGCAAACCGGCCAGTAATCTACCGCCGTGGGAGCGGGACGTGAATACCGTCTTCCAGGACTACGCGCTGTTTCCCCATATGTCGATTCTCGAGAATGTGGCCTACGGGCTGATGGTTAAAGGCGTGGATAAAAAGCAGCGGTACGCAATGGCGCAAGAGGCGCTGGAGAAAGTGGCGTTGGGGTTTGTACAGCAACGTAAACCGTCACAGCTTTCTGGTGGTCAGCGCCAGCGAGTCGCCATCGCCAGAGCACTGGTGAACGAACCGCGCGTGTTGTTGCTGGATGAACCGCTCGGCGCACTGGATCTCAAATTGCGCGAACAAATGCAGCTTGAGCTGAAAAAGCTGCAACAGTCGCTCGGTATTACTTTTATTTTCGTTACCCACGATCAGGGCGAAGCGTTATCGATGTCCGATCGTGTGGCGGTTTTCAATAATGGACGCATTGAACAGGTCGATTCCCCGCGCGATCTCTATATGCGCCCGCGCACGCCGTTTGTTGCGGGATTCGTCGGGACATCCAACGTTTTTGATCCGCTAATGGCCGAGAATCTTTGCGGCATGGTGGGCAGTTTTGCCCTGCGGCCGGAACATATTCGCCTGAATACACCAGGTGAAGTGCAGGCCAATGGCACGATTCAGGCGGTGCAATATCAGGGGGCAGCCACACGTTTTGAACTGAAACTTAACAGCGGTGAAAAACTGCTGGTTAGCCAGGCAAATGTAACGGGCGAAGACTTACCCAACACGCTCACGGCTGGTCAACAGGTGATGGTTTCCTGGGCGCGTGATGTGATGGTGCCACTGGTTGAGGAGAGGTGAATGGCGATGAACGTATTGCAATCACCTTCACGTCCTGGTCTGGGTAAGGTGTCCGGTTTCTTCTGGCGTAATCCGGGGCTGGGGCTGTTTTTGCTGCTGCTTGGCCCTCTAATGTGGTTTGGTATTGTCTATTTCGGCTCGCTGCTGACGTTGTTATGGCAGGGCTTTTATACCTTTGACGATTTCACCATGTCGGTAACGCCGGAGCTGACGCTGGCGAATATCCGTGCGCTGTTTAATCCGGCGAATTACGACATCATTCTCCGCACACTGACAATGGCTGTGGCAGTCACTATCGCCAGTGCCATTCTGGCCTTTCCGATGGCGTGGTATATGGCGCGCTATACCAGCGGCAAAATGAAAGCGTTCTTTTACATTGCGGTGATGTTGCCCATGTGGGCAAGCTACATTGTTAAAGCCTATGCCTGGACCTTATTGCTGGCTAAAGACGGTGTGGCGCAGTGGTTTTTACAACATCTGGGGCTGGAACCACTGCTGACAGCGTTCCTTACATTACCAGCGGTGGGCGGTAATACGCTGTCAACTTCTGGGCTAGGGCGCTTTCTGGTGTTTCTCTATATCTGGTTGCCGTTCATGATCCTGCCTGTGCAGGCGGCGCTTGAGCGTTTGCCGCCGTCATTGTTGCAGGCGTCGGCTGATCTTGGCGCGCGTCCACGGCAAACCTTTCGCTATGTGGTGCTGCCGCTGGCGATCCCTGGCATCGCGGCTGGCTCTATCTTTACCTTTTCGCTCACACTGGGTGATTTTATCGTCCCACAGCTGGTTGGCCCGCCAGGGTATTTTATCGGCAATATGGTCTACTCCCAGCAGGGAGCGATTGGCAATATGCCGATGGCTGCGGCTTTTACTCTGGTGCCGATAGTCCTTATCGCACTCTATCTGGCGTTCGTGAAACGTCTGGGAGCGTTCGATGCACTCTGAACGCGCACCGTTTTTCCTCAAACTGGCGGCCTGGGGCGGCGTGGTTTTCCTACATTTTCCCATCCTTATTATTGCTGCCTATGCTTTTAATACTGAAGAAGCAGCATTTAGCTTCCCCCCGCAAGGTCTGACACTGCGCTGGTTTAGCGTGGCAGCACAGCGTAGTGATATTCTTGATGCCGTGACACTGTCACTTAAAGTGGCGGCGCTGGCAACATTAATTGCGCTGGTGTTAGGGACGCTGGCAGCTGCCGCGCTGTGGCGACGAGACTTTTTCGGCAAAAACGCCATTTCTCTGTTACTGCTGCTGCCTATTGCGCTGCCAGGCATTGTTACTGGTCTGGCGTTATTAACCGCGTTTAAAACCATCAATCTGGAGCCGGGATTTTTCACCATCGTGGTCGGGCATGCGACTTTTTGCGTAGTGGTGGTGTTTAACAATGTCATTGCCCGTTTTCGCCGCACCTCGTGGAGTCTGGTTGAGGCGTCAATGGATCTTGGGGCTAATGGCTGGCAAACCTTTCGTTATGTGGTGTTGCCGAATCTCAGTTCGGCGCTACTGGCAGGAGGGATGCTGGCGTTTGCCTTGTCGTTCGATGAAATCATCGTTACGACCTTTACGGCAGGCCATGAACGGACGTTACCGTTGTGGTTGCTCAATCAGCTTGGGCGACCACGTGATGTACCGGTAACCAACGTGGTGGCACTGCTGGTTATGTTGGTAACAACCTTGCCGATCCTGGGAGCCTGGTGGCTAACCCGCGAAGGCGACAATGGTCAATAACCACTGATACAGGAATATGCTATGCAACATAAGTTACTGATTAACGGAGAACTGGTTAGCGGCGAAGGGGAAAAACAGCCTGTCTATAATCCGGCAACGGGGGACGTTTTACTGGAGATTGCCGAGGCATCGGCAGAGCAAGTTGATGCTGCTGTTCGCGCGGCAGATGCGGCATTTGCCGAATGGGGGCAAACCACGCCGAAGGTGCGCGCAGAATGCCTGCTGAAACTGGCTGATGTTATTGAAGAAAATGGTCAGGTTTTTGCCGAACTGGAGTCTCGTAACTGTGGCAAGCCTCTGCATAGTGCGTTCAATGATGAAATTCCTGCGATTGTCGATGTTTTTCGCTTTTTCGCCGGAGCTGCTCGCTGCCTGAATGGTCTGGCGGCAGGAGAATATCTCGAGGGACATACTTCGATGATCCGCCGCGATCCGCTGGGCGTTGTGGCTTCTATTGCCCCCTGGAATTACCCATTGATGATGGCTGCATGGAAACTGGCTCCGGCACTGGCGGCGGGGAACTGCGTGGTACTGAAGCCATCAGAAATCACGCCGCTGACCGCACTAAAACTGGCAGAGCTGGCGAAAGATATCTTCCCGCCGGGCGTGATCAATGTACTGTTTGGCCGGGGCCAGACCGTGGGCGATCCGCTGACCGGGCATCAAAAAGTGCGCATGGTTTCGCTGACGGGGTCTATCGCCACCGGTGAGCACATCATCAGCCATACCGCGCCATCCATTAAGCGCACCCACATGGAGTTAGGCGGCAAAGCGCCGGTCATTGTTTTTGATGATGCTGATATTGAAGCTGTGGTTGAAGGTGTCCGCACGTTTGGTTATTACAACGCTGGACAGGATTGCACCGCAGCTTGTCGAATCTATGCGCAAAAAGGCATTTACGATGCGCTGGTGGAAAAACTCGGCGCCGCTGTCGCAACCTTGAAATCGGGCGCGCCGGATGACGAATCAACGGAACTGGGGCCGTTGAGTTCCCAGGCTCATCTCGACCGCGTCAGCAAAGCAGTGGAAGAGGCGAAAGCGACGGGACACATTAAAGTGATCACCGGTGGGGAGAAACGAAAAGGTAACGGTTATTACTATACGCCGACGCTGCTGGCAGGCGCGTTGCAAGAAGATGCTATCGTTCAAAGAGAGGTATTTGGTCCAGTGGTGAGCGTGACTGTCTTCGATAATGAAGAACAGGTAGTGAACTGGGCAAATGATAGCCAGTATGGCTTAGCCTCTTCAGTATGGACGAAAGATGTGGGGCGGGCGCATCGCGTTAGTGCACGTCTGCAATATGGCTGCACATGGGTCAATACCCATTTCATGCTGGTAAGTGAAATGCCGCACGGTGGTCAGAAACTTTCAGGTTATGGCAAGGATATGTCACTTTATGGGCTGGAGGATTACACCGTTGTCCGCCACGTAATGGTTAAACATTAAGGGTAATATTGTAGCCAGGGAGAGTGTGAGAAGATCTAACGCACTGTCAGAGAGTTGATATCTCTCTGACAGTGTGTACTGCGTGCAATATCGCTACATCAAATAAACCAACCAAATCTCATAGAGATAAGAGCAAACAATCCAACAGCAGCAAAGAGATTTATAAGCACTACGGTTCTACTGGAAACATTCATATTTTGCCACCTTTTGTCATAGCCCCTATGTGTATAGTACGGGTTAAGTAAATCTGCAATAATACTCATTCTGAAGATGGACAAGGGCAGCTCCCGGGTTATGGAAATATCTCAAACGGGTTGAAAAACTTGATGTGCATCAAAAAATAACGCATATTTGCGCGCGTTTTATTCCTCTGGCTGGATGCCCGTACATGTCTCTTTATCAATGTCTGCTTGTTTTTTATGCTGTTATGGCAGCTATCGCGTTTGTTACTACCTGGTTTCTTTCCCACGAGAAGAAGCACATTCGTTTTCTGAGCGCCTTCCTGGTGGCGGTGACCTGGCCGATGAGTTTTCCGGTGGCGCTGCTGTTTTCGCTGTTTTAAATCTTGAGCACTAGCTTGACGGCACAACGCAGACTTATATCATTTGGGAGAATCGATAATTTTCACAAGTGGCTAAGGAGAAAGTATGTCGCATCTGGAAGAGGTCATCGCACGCGTGGATGCAGCAATTGATGAGAGCGTCATTGCCCATATGAACGAATTATTAATCGCCCTGAGCGATGACGCAGAGTTAAGCCGGGAAGAACGTTACACTCAGCAGCAGCGTTTGCGTACAGCAATCGCTCATCACGGGCGTAAGCATAAAGAAGATATGGAAGCTCGCCACGAACAGTTAACCAAAGGCGGCACTATCCTGTGATTAAAACGAGCGTCTGGCCACCAGCCAGGCGCCAACCACAAGTAAAATTGCGCCACAAATTGGGCCGATCAACGCCCGTAATGGCACGCCATGGCTACGCAAAATATCCAGCACCAGCCCTCCAATCAACTGACTGGCGACCAGTACTGCAATGGTCGTAGCTGCCCCCACATTCTGATATCCGCTGATACTGGCAAAGACAAAAAATGATCCCAGCAAGCCAGGAATCAGTGTCCACCAACGCACGCTGGAAACCAGTTCGCCAAACCCTGCCATCCCTTGTTTAAACCATAAAATGGAGACGAATAGCACAATCCCCACCAGTGAGTTCAGCAACATGGCGATGAGAATGGTAGAGGAGGTCTGGGTGATGCGCACCATCAGCGTGTTTTGCACCACCAGGCCAATTCCGGCGGCAATCAAAAAGGCAAGGGTGAGCGACTGATTCATCCAATCGCGTCCGGTTCAGTGCGCTCGTCGAGTTGCAACTGCATAAATGTCAGATCCAGCCAACGACCAAATTTAGTGCCTACCTGCGGCATTTGTGCGGTGACGACAAATCCCAGAGACTGGTGGAGATGCAGCGAGGCCAGATTTTGCGATTCGATCCCGGCGACCATGACATGCTTCCCGCAATCCCGCGCTTCATCGATCAATCGGCTTAACAATTTACGCCCAAGACCTTTGCCCTGATGATCTGGATGGACATAAACCGAATGTTCCACGGTATGGCGAAAACCATCGAAACTACGCCAGTCGCCAAACGAGGCATATCCCGTCACTACGCCGTTTTCCTCGCTCACCAGCACTGGATAACCTGCTAAAGTCCGCGCTTCAAACCAGGCAATGCGGTTATCTGCATCCACAGTTTGGTCATTCCAGATAGCCGCCGTATACAACACGGCGTGGTTATAAATTTCCGCAATAGCAGCACAATCGGCTTTGCAGGCAAAACGGATGGACATATCTGGCCTCGATTAAATATTGATGATGATGTTATCAATACTATCGAAAACAGCCGGAAGCAACGCAATCTACAATGAAATTATTGCGTGTTGTGGGAGGAATGTGATGCATACAGACAAATATAACCACGTGTGCCTGCTACCATTGATCGATTCATGCCAAAAGCACAGGAGAGCATTATGGGGCAACAAAAGCAGCGTAACCGCCGTTGGGTTCTGGCCTCGCGTCCGCATGGCGCGCCGGTTCCGGAGAATTTTCGTCTTGAAGAAGATGATGTCGCCACACCGGGTGAAGGACAGGTGTTACTGCGCACAGTTTATTTGTCACTGGACCCGTATATGCGTGGACGAATGAGCGATGAGCCATCTTATTCACCGCCCGTTGATATTGGCGGGGTGATGGTCGGCGGTACGGTGAGCCGTGTCGTGGAGTCGAATCATCCTGATTACCAGCCTGGCGACTGGGTGCTTGGCTACAGTGGATGGCAGGACTATGACATATCCAGTGGCGATGAACTGGTGAAACTTGGCGATCATCCGCAAAATCCTTCGTGGTCACTGGGTGTGCTGGGGATGCCCGGCTTTACCGCTTATATGGGCCTACTGGATATCGGTCAGCCCAAAGAGGGCGAAACGTTGGTGGTTGCTGCAGCGACAGGACCAGTGGGTGCGACGGTGGGGCAAATCGGAAAACTTAAAGGTTGTAGGGTAGTTGGAGTGGCCGGTGGCGCGGAAAAATGCCGCCATGCTACCGAGGTGCTGGGCTTCGATGTTTGCCTTGACCACCACGCGGATGATTTTGCCGGGCAGCTGGCGAAAGCGTGTCCGAAAGGGATTGATATCTATTATGAAAACGTTGGCGGGAAGGTGTTTGATGCCGTGCTGCCGTTGCTTAATACCTCCGCGCGTATTCCTGTCTGTGGCTTAGTAAGCGGCTATAATGCGACGGAGTTGCCATCGGGGCCAGACCGTTTACCGTTGTTGATGGCCACGGTGCTGAAAAAACGTATTCGCCTGCAAGGCTTTATTATCAGTCAGGATTATGGCCACCGAATCCATGAGTTCCAGCAGGAGATGGGACAATGGGTGAAAGAGGGTAAAATTCACTATCGTGAACAAATTACCAACGGTTTGGAGAACGCACCGCAGACATTTATCGGCCTGCTGAGCGGCAAAAACTTCGGCAAAGTTGTTATTCGTGTCGCGGGTGATGACTAAAGATACGGCGGCGGCGTAAAGCCGCCACAAAAATCCAGACAAAAATCTTATTTCCAGCTTTAATTAACTAATCACATCACTGTTCTGTAGCTAATAACAATAAAGATGAGTGGATAATGATTATTCAGCTTCATACACCAGGTAAACGACTTCTGCTATACCGGCAGAGTTGGAACGAATACACCTGAAGGAAATAACATGCCTGGAACGGAAAAAATATCGCATATCAGTTTGACTATGCAGGTTGAGAACGACCTGAAACATCAGCTTAGTATTGGTGCACTGAAACCTGGCGCACGCTTGATCACTAAAAATCTGGCGGAGCAATTAGGCATGAGTATTACACCCGTGCGTGAAGCACTATTACGCCTGGTTTCGGTTAATGCGCTCTCTGTCGCACCTGCACAAGCATTTACAGTACCGGAAGTAAGGCAAAGTCAATTAGACGAAATCAATCGGATCCGCTACGAACTGGAATTAATGGCAGTTGCCCTGGCTGTTGAAAACATTTCCTCGCAAGACATAGCGGAACTTCAGGAATTGCTCGAGAAATTACAGCAGGCGCAAGAAAACGGCGATATGGAACAACTCATTAATGCAAACAAACTATTTCGCTTAGCGATTTATCATCGTTCAAAAATGCCCATTCTGTGTGAAATGATTGAGCAATTATGGGTCAGGATGGGACCTGGTTTACATTATCTTTATGAAGCGATTAATCCAGCAGAATTACGTGAGCGTATTGAAAGCTATCATGTACTATTCGCCGCGTTAAAAGCAAAAGACAAAGAGGGATGCAGACATTGTCTTGCTGAAATTATGCAAAAAAACGTTGCTATGTTGTGCCAGCAATACAGTTGTTAAATTAAAACGCCCGGCAAATATCGGGCATCAATGTATACTCGTCATACTTCAAGTTGCATGTGCTGCGTCTGCGGGTTATTCGGCCCATCCATGGGCCTCACCCCTTACGGGGCCGCTGCAACTCGAATTATTTAGAGTATAGTTATTCAAATCGCCATGCGATATTCACGCCCACACCATAATTACGCCCGGGAGCTGGTTCGTAATATCGACCATTTGATTCATTAACAATCACCGATCCGACATATTCTTTATCGAATAAATTATCGACACGACCAAATAAATCCACAGTTAAATTGTGGTAATTGTATTTATACCCGGTGAATAAGCCGACGAGAGTATAAGAAGGCGCTTTGGCCGTATTTTCATCATCTGCCATAATATCGCCCATGTAACGCGCTTCCGTGCCTGCATACCAGCCATCTTCCGGTACATAACCTATCGACGCAAAACCCATATTACGGGCGATCCCTGGCATCCGGTTACCGTTACAATCCTGTTCACTGCAAACATTGCTGCGATAGGTGGCATCAAGCCAGGTCCAGGACGCTTTTACGCGAAAATCTCCCGCGAAACGTTGATCCCATGCCAGTTCAGCGCCTTGACGACGGGTCTTTCCGGCATTTTTGTAAGTCGTACGCCCACCGCTACTGCTATCGACAACAATTTCATCATCGGTGTCGGTCTGGAACAATGCGAGACTAAGCAACCCATCACCAATACGCGTTTTACTGCCGATCTCAATTGTATCGTTGGTGGAAGGTTTTAAACCAAAGTTCATACCGCTTTGCCCATCAGCGCGATAAGACAGTTCATTAATCGTCGGCGTTTCAAAACCACGCCCGGCTGCCAGATAGATATTCCAGGCATTGGTCATTGCATATTTTAGCGATCCGGCTGGTAGCCATTTGTGATAACTGGCATCACCGCTATCATCGCCGTTACCCGGAGTAACGTAATGATCGTTGGAATCAAACCATACGGAGCTGTAGCGCACGCCAGCATCCAGCGACAGTTTTTCGCTCAGCTGCCACTGTGCCTGTAAATAGGGATCGACGTTCCACATCAGATTGCGTTCGTCGCGGCGCAACTCACCTTTTTGCCCGTACTCCGGCACGCCGCTATTCAGGCGAAAATTATTGTAGCCTTTGCGGTTTTCACTCATGTTTTCGTAGTTCAGGCCGGTAGTGAACGTGACCGGAACGCCCAGTTCACCACGGTGTGTCCAGCGGCTGTCTATCCCCTGGTAATGGCGTTGCAGAGTAATCACGCCGCCAGCATGCGACGGGTTAAGTTGCGGTGTCATTGGGATTGACTGATACTGGGTCGTTTCTCGCTCTCCGGCATACATCATCACACTCATATCATCCCGCGAACTCAGGCTACGCTCATAGCGCAGCCCAGCCTGAGTTTGCTTGATGGTTTTTCGCGTGTCGTACTGTTCAGCGCGTGGCGCTTGTTGCGGATTCGCCTTCCATTCTGCTTCGGTTAATCCACCTGGATCATCTGCTTTGATATCCACGCTGTTGAAAATCAGGCTTAATTTGCTGGCGTCATCAATGCGTACGCCCAGTTTGGCATTGGCTAAATTTTTCTGTGCACCACTATGGTCACGATAGCCGTGGGTCGTAAAGCGTGTGGTTGAGACGGTGTAATCGACATCGCCCGGCTGTGTGCCGTCGCCCGTCGCTTTCAGCCCATAGCGCCAGCTGCCAAAACTGCCATAGTAACTACTGGCTTCAATGGTTGGCGGCTGTTGCCCGGTTTGAGTAGTGACATTCATCACCCCGCCAGACGCGTTGCCATACAGGGCAGAGAAGGGGCCACGCAGCACTTCCACATTTTGCACACTGCTTAAATCGATGTTGGATGTTTGCCCTTGTCCGTCGGGCATGGTGGCGGGAATACCGTCCACATACAGGCGAATACCGCGAATTCCGTAAGTGGAGCGGGAACCAAATCCGCGAATCGACAGCTGTAAATCTTGCGCATAGTTCTGCCGGTTTTGTACCTGCAAACCGGGCACGCTGGTCAGTGATTCAGACAAATTGATGCGCGGTGTTGCCAGGCGCATCTCCTCGCCATCCACCGCGCTAACGGCTGCTGGCGTATCCAGCTCGGAAATCACTTGTGGCGCGGCACTGACAATCATGGTTTGTTCATTGGTTGCAAAAGCGGAAGGAGAAAGGGCAATCAGTACGGGCAAAATGGTCTGTCGGACGGAAAAAATCTTCATGAAAAAGCCAGGTTAAGAATGGGAATACGCCGTCATGGTAATAAAATTGTAAATTTATGGAAAACGAAACGGCACAATACGTTAAGTAATTGAGGAAATTGTAGTCGTAACGACAAGAAATACTCCACATTTGAGAAAATAATGATTACCATTCCCATTTATAACAAGAGTGTAACGATGATTACGCTCAGCGAAGCATTGTGAAGCAGCAAAAATATCGGTTCATCAAAGGGAGTCGTCATGCATTTACGTCATCTGTTTTCATCGCGCCTGCGTGGTTCATTACTGTTAGGTTCATTGCTCGTTGCTTCATCATTCAGTACGCAGGCCGCAGAAGAAATGCTGCGTAAAGCGGTAGGTAAAGGTGCCTACGAAATGGCTTATAGCCAGCAGGAGAACGCGCTGTGGCTTGCTACTTCGCAAAGCCGCAAACTGGATAAAGGCGGCGTGGTTTATCGTCTCGATCCGGTCACTCTGGAAGTGACTCAGGCGATCCATAACGATCTCAAGCCGTTTGGTGCCACCATCAATAACACGACTCAGACGTTGTGGTTTGGTAACACCGTAAACAGCGCGGTCACGGCGATAGATGCCAAAACGGGCGAAGTGAAAGGGCGTCTGGTGCTGGATGATCGTAAGCGCACGGAAGAGGTGCGCCCGTTGCAGCCGCGTGAGCTGGTAGCTGACGATGCCATGAACACGGTTTACATCAGTGGTATTGGCAAAGAGAGCGTGATTTGGGTCGTTGATGGCGAGAATATCAAACTGAAAACCGCCATCCAGAACACCGGTAAAATGAGCACTGGTTTAGCGCTGGATAGTAAAGGCAAACGTCTTTACACCACTAACGCTGACGGCGAATTGATTACCATCGACACCGCCGACAATAAAATCCTCAGCCGTAAAAAGCTGCTGGATGACGGCAAAGAGCACTTCTTTATCAACATAAGCCTTGATACCGCCAATCAGCGTGCATTTATCACCGATTCAAAAGCGGCAGAAGTGTTAGTGGTCGATACCCGTAATGGCAATATTCTGGCGAAGGTTGCGGCACCGGAATCACTGGCTGTGCTGTTTAACCCAGCGCGTAATGAAGCCTACGTGACGCATCGTCAGGCGGGTAAAGTTAGTGTGATTGATGCGAAAAGCTATAAGGTGGTGAAAACGTTCGATACGCCGACTTATCCGAATAGCCTGGCGCTGTCTGCCGATGGCAAAACGCTGTATGTCAGTGTTAAACAAAAATCCACTAAACAGCAGGAAGCTACCCAGCCGGACGATGTGATTCGTATTGCGCTGTAATCGACACAGGGGAGTTTGTCTTTCGTAGGCCGGATGCGGCGCTAGCGCCGCATCCGGCTTTAAACCGAGCAATTATGCAATTAACTCGTCGTTTCAGGCTTAAACACAATTTCCTGTTTTTCTTCATCTTCCTCGATGACTGGCGCAGTGCTGTGAATTTCAGCAACGCGTTTGCGCACACCAAACCAGCCTATAACCAGCAGAATACCGATAATCGGCAGCGCAGCGATGGTATAAGTCCCGTTCGGGTAATCGAACGCCATCAGCACCAGCACGCACAGCAAAAACAGTAGCGTCAGCCAAGATGTGAAGGGCGCGCCAGGCAGTTTAAAACTGACGTCCGCTGCTTTGCCTTCTTTAATCGCTTTACGTAGGCGCATCTGGCACACGATGATAAACGCCCACGAGGCGATAATTCCCAGCGACGCGAAGTTCAGGACAATCTCAAATACGCGAGACGGCACCAGATAGTTAAGGAATACGCCAACAACATAAACGACCAGCGTCGCCAGGATCCCGGCATACGGCACATGCTGACGGCTCATTTTCGCCATAAAACTCGGTGCGGAACCGCCCATCGCCATCGAGCGCAGAATACGTCCAGTGCAGTACAGACCTGAGTTCAGGCTGGAGAGGGCAGCGGTCAGCACCACAATGTTCATAATGCTGCCGATGTACGGCACACCCAGTTTAGAGAAAAACGTCACGAAAGGACTTTGCCCCGCCTGATACGCGCTCCACGGCAATAACATAACCAGCAACACCACGGAGCCGACGTAAAACAGACCAATACGCCAAATCACACTGTTAATTGCTTTAGGCACCATGGTCTGCGGGTCTTTACATTCTCCGGCAGCTGTACCAACCATTTCAATGGAGGCAAAAGCAAACACTACGCCCTGAATCAACACCAGCGCAGGCAGCAAACCGTGGGGGAAGAAGCCGCCGTTATCGGTAATTAAATGAAAGCCAGTGGTGTTGCCATCCAGCGGCTGACCGCTACCGAGGAACACTGTACCCACGACCAAAAAGGTCACAATGGCGAGCACTTTAATAAGCGCAAACCAGAACTCCATCTCCGCAAACCATTTCACACCGATCATATTCATGGTGCCAACGATGGTCAGCGCAGCGAGCGCAAAGACCCACTGCGGCACGCCGCCAAACGCACCCCAGTAATGCATATACAGAGCGACGGCGGTAATATCGACAATCCCCGTCATCGCCCAGTTGATGAAGTACATCCAGCCAGCAACGTAAGCAGCTTTCTCTCCTAAAAACTCTCGGGCATAAGAGACAAAACTGCCACTGGAAGGGCGATGTAATACTAACTCACCCAATGCACGCAGAATAAAAAACGAAAACAAACCACATATTAAATAAACCAGTGCCAGCGCAGGACCTGCCATTTGCAGTCGGGCTCCTGCACCTAAAAACAAACCGGTGCCAATCGCGCCGCCGATGGCGATCATCTGCACCTGGCGATTGCCCATCGCTTTGTGATACCCCTCTTCGTGGGCATTAAGCCAGCGGCGTTTCGCGGCGTGTTGATCTGAAGTGTCGGTGTCGTGTTTACTCATTGCTCTCCCTGATTGCTTTAATGAAAAAGTCATATAAGTTGCCATGAACAATGTTTATTCATCCTGGCGATGACAAGATTCACCATTATTCTTTATGGGTATAACTGTCGGCGCAGAATCCTACCCGTTATCGTGTAATGATGCAAAATAATCCCGCTATAAATGTGTGGGGATAATGGCGGCTAGCGACAAAGTCGCAACCTGATGAAATTATGACGGAAAAACCACTTTTGGTTCGATGATACTCGACGGCCGCCGACTTTTTCACCACTCGTTCGTTGCTCTGAACTCCAGTGGTTGCAGTGGACACTGGTGTGGTTGGTCGTCGCTGATTATCATTGAATAGTGAAGGACTAGCGTATGACTGGTTTCAGGGGTAATACGCCAAAGACCAATACAATTGCTGATTAGAAATGCCAGTTACCGACGTTACAGAAAATGCCAAAAAATGTAAGAGGGATATAGGGTGATAAACGCGCTATTGCCCAACAGAAACTTCTTGAATTAGTCCCGTTCCAGGGACATTACAACCCTTAAAACATTACTTCAATATAATTAATGTGTATATCATTCTCGATATTAATTTATGAAGTGAATTTGATATATTCCGAATTCTTAATTTACATTACTAATGTATGGGGCATAACGTTAAGATGGCTATGTGCAGATTAAGATATCAGGGTGGGGCGGTAGCGTTTACAGATATTAATTAATTGATGAAAATTATGTTACCCGTGCAATCATTTACATCAACTATTGATATTGAAGATAGATAAATAAAGATGCTGAGAACCAATGTTAAGGAATCGTAATGGAAATCGTTGAGAACTTGCTTTGATTTCATTGTCTATGAAGATGATGCCATCAATACTGCATAAAGTGGAAATGTTGAACATCAAAGAGAACCCTATTTAATAAATAATAAAAGAGCATTTGTTTTTATCTGAAAAATATTATCTCCAGGAGGAATGATATGTCATTAAGGAGAATGACATCTGGTGAATTAACATTAGCCAGATCGATTTTTGAGAATACACTTGATTATAACAAGGTATGGATCCACAATGAAAAATATTTGCCAGGTCAAGGGGAAAGAACAGCGATGACCCCAAACGGGGAAATGTATTATCCTGATGCTGTTTATAGTTCAGATTTTTCATCGCAAGCAATGCCTGGCGATCGTGAAACAGTAGCAGGTGCTTCTCACTTGTTTATCCATGAAATGATGCATGTTTGGCAATATCAGAAAGGGTATTCAGTTAAGTTACGTGGTTTATTTTCCTGGGCGGCAAATTATCATTACGATCTTAATTTACAGTCAATTTCTTCTTATTCCATGGAACAACAAGCATCTATAGTTTCTGATTATTGGCTATTGATTAACTATGGACTGGTAGCTGATTTGGCAAATGTTAACTATGTAGGTGATACAACTGAATCAGTGGACACTTTATCGAAAAAATACAAAAAGGTACTTAATTTATTTCCTGCGGGCGTCATATGAAGAGATTCTTTTTGTTGCTCTTTTTGTCGGGATGCACTGTTGGTGATTATGTTCGCCCATTGTTGCCCGGTAATATATATTTACAAGACGGACGGGTTTGTTCAAAACCAGACGATGGGAATATGATTTCAAATTATATTTTGTATGAAGGTAAATATGGCAATGCAATAAAACTGAAAAGAGTGACTGGTCAGTTCGATCCCGTATGCATTGACATAAATAAGCTATCTCCAGATGTTATTTATATCGGAAAATATATGCTCTCTTCCGGAAGTGATAAAGAATACTATGGTTTTAGCATAATTAGGTCAGGGGAGCGTATTTTAAGACTTGATGATAATCATACTAAATAACAAATTAAATAGTTTCATTGATTTTATTAATGTGCTTTAGGTGAATATTTTCATCAGGTTAACATGACTATGGTATATATAGTTGATAGTATCTTCAGTAGCATTCATAAGTATTGAGATGTTTTATGCCAACTACGAATATATTGCATATTTTACTCTCTGTAAGATTTCTTATTAGCACTTGGCCATTTCTAGTTAAAAGGATTAATTATGAGTTTTACAGCTACAGATTATCCATCCGGTGCACTAATTGGATCGGGTACACATAACGTGACTTTGAGCGGCAGTGCAGTTCCTGATGGAATGTTACTGTTTGCAAGCTTGGGGGGTACAGAAACAGTAGGGGAACTATTTACTTATTCTATTAAATTAAAAACTCCTGACATCCTGAACCTGGGCTATGTTTCCCCCGCAGCCAACCTGCAGCTCAAACCGATGGTGGGCAAAGATCTGTGCGTCCATATCGAATTGGATGACGGCGGAAAACGTTATATCAGCGGGCTGGTGACGGCGGCACGCGTGGCTGGTCATCAAGGACGTTCGGTGGTGTATGAACTGCGGATCGAACCGTGGTTAAAAATACTGACCCACACTAGTGACTACAAAGCGTTTCAGAATAAAAACGTGGTGGACATTCTGGATGAGGTACTGGATGAGTACCCCAGGCCAGTCGAAAAACGACTGGTGGAAAATTATCCGACTCGTGCCTGGCAGGTGCAGTACGGTGAAACAGATTTCGATTTTATTCAGCGCCTGATGCAGGAATGGGGTATCTACTGGTGGTTTGAGCACAGCGAGAACAGTCACACGTTAGTGCTGGCTGATGCCATTAATGTCCACAAGGCATGCGCAGATTCGCCGCTGGTGTGTTATTACCAGAAAGGGCTGAAACTGGACAAGGAGTTTATCCATACCATCACAGCAAATGAAAGCCTGCGCAGCGGACAGTGGGTGCTGAATGATTTCGACTTTATGAAGCCGCGTTCACTGCTGAAGAGCACCGTGGCTAATCCGCGTGAAACCGGCCTTGCTGAATATGAGCACTATGAATGGCCGGGAGACTACTTCACAAAGAGTGAAGGTGAAATGCTGACACGCATCCGCATGGAAGAACAGCGTAGCCCCGGTAGTCGGGTACAGGGCAGCGGCAATATTCGTACCCTGATGACAGGTTTTACCTTCACCCTGGAAAACTATCCGACAGCCGAAGTGAACCGGGAATATCTGCTGGCACAGACCACGCTATTTATACAGGACAATGCGCAACACAGCGGCCAGGAGCAGCACTTCTCTTACTCAACCAGCTTTGAGTTACATCCCACCAATGAAGTTTACCGTCCGCAGCGAACCCTGAGCAAACCCCACACCAAAGGCCCACAGAGCGCCATCGTGACCGGCCCGGCGGGACAGGAAATCTGGACAGATAAATATGGAAGGGTGAAAGTTCAGTTTGGCTGGGATCGTTACGGTAAGAATGATGAAAACAGTTCCTGCTGGGTCCGTGTCAGTTATCCGTGGGCGGGTAAAGGATTCGGTGGCATTCAGATCCCGCGCATTGGTCAGGAAGTTCTGGTGGATTTCAAAAATGGTGATCCGGATTTACCCATTATCGTAGGGCGGACATACAACCAGGACACCATGCCACCGTGGGGACTACCGGGCGCAGCGACGCAAAGCGGGTTTTACAGCCACACCATCGGCGGCGGCCCAACCAATGCTAACGCCCTGCGTTTTGAGGATAAAACTGGCGGAGAAGAAATCTGGTTGCATGCCGAGAAAGATCAACGCATTGAAGTAAATAATAATGAAAGCCATTGGGTGGGCAATAATCGCCTTAAAGTCATTGATAAAACAGAAACTGCGATTATTGGTGAGAAACGTTCTCTAACAGTCCAGACAGATGATATCTCTCTCGCCGGAAGGGATAAAACGATTCAGACAGTGCAGAATTTACGCCTTGCTGCGGGAGATTCCATTATTCTTAGCTGCGGAGAAACTATCCTGCAAATGACCAGTGACGGAATATTTAATATAACCTGTAAGAATTTTAATATTACTGCAACAGAGAATGGAAAAATAAATACACAATCAGGGCAGCTTGACTTAAATATGAATAACAGAGCGGCAGATATACCTCCGCCTGGAACATTAGAGAAAACAGCCCTTCAGTTGGCGATAGACGCCACATTCATGACTAAAAAATAAATAAAAACCCATCAATAAATAATTCATTAATTAAAAAGGACTCATACCATTATGACGGAGTACTATCTCAATGAAACTGTTGTAACTTTTCCTGGAAATATTATTCAGGACAGTACGATTAATATGCTGCGCCTCAGCGATCCCGACGCTGCACTAATTATCAGCCGGGGCCAGATGCAGGAAGGAGATGAATTAGCATCTCAGGTTGAACAGCAAATGAAAAAGCTGGAAAAGCAGGTAAAAGAACTGCGCTACACGCCCGTGCAGGTGACCCGCGTGGGGATTAATGACGCAGAGGAAGGGCTGGAAATACAGAGCCAGTTTCTCCGGGGTAACGAGCATGTATACCAGTGTCAGGTGACATTTGTATTGCCGGGTGAGCGGGTCATGATGGCCTTCACCTACGCCAGAACCACACCGCTGACCCCGGCAGACATGACGCGCTGGGCTGAAATTAAAAAGAATCTGCGCTTCAGGATACGGCAGGAAGCCAGAACGAATTAATCACACAGGGAACGGGACATGGAAGATGCATTCTGGGCGGCAAGACAGGGTGATGCCCTGCTGCATACGTCGTTTATGGCAGATGTGCTGGGGGCGGTGCTGGAGGTGGCCGCAAATGTCGTTATTGATGCCCTCATTGTCGGCGCAACCTCGTTACTGGCGGCGTCAGTGGGGTTCACGATGGGATGCACGGCCGTCGTGCTGACCGGTTTTGTGGTGGGTGTGGCGATGGTGTACACCGGCGCCACAGAAACGGTCAGCGAAGCC
>NZ_VATT01000030.1:0-111719 GCF_005781225.1 Escherichia sp. E4736
GGCCGCTCGGGAACCCCACCACGGGGTAATGCTTTTTACTGGCCTGCTCCCTCACTGGGAAGCGGGGCGCATCATATCAAATGACACGCCGCTGTAAAGGGTTACGTTGAGAAAAATGAACTGGTTGCGTAATTTTCATCCGTAACGGATTAAAGCCAACCAGTTCTATTTTGCCAGCGATTAAAGAATAATCGTCCGGTTACCGTAAACAAATACACGCTGTGCCAAAACCTGGTAAAGCGCGCGGCTTAATACGTTTTTCTCAACATCACGACCTGCACGCATCATGTCTTCGGCTGTGTAAGTGTGATCCACATGAATGACATCCTGCATGATGATTGGACCTTCATCCAGGTTGTCATTTACATAGTGTGCTGTTGCGCCAATAATCTTCACGCCGCGTTCATAAGCCTGGTGATAGGGGCGTGCGCCAATAAACGCAGGCAAGAACGAATGGTGAATATTGATGATCTTATTCGGGAAGCGCGCGACAAACTCCGGCGTCAGCACGCGCATATATTTCGCCAGCACCACATAATCAGGTTGATGCGCTTCAATGGCATCCGCCATCTTCTGATCGTGCTCGTTGCGGCTTAACCCTTCATGGCTCACCAATTCAAACGGAATATCAAAACGTTCCACCAGAGAACGTAAAGTCTCGTGGTTACCAATAACCGCAGCGATTTCAACATCCAGTCCGCCGTAGTTGGCTTTCATCAGCAGATCGCCCAGGCAATGCGCTTCTTTAGTCACCAGAATGACTATGCGGCGGCGACCTGCGGGATTCAGTTCACGCACTGAACCTTCTGGCAATGCGCTATCGAGATCCGCCAGCAGGGTGGAATCATTAAAAATACCTTCCAGCTCCGTGCGCATAAAAAAGCGCCCGGTACGGTGGTCAACAAATTCATTGTTCTGCACGATATTTAACTCGTGCTTGTAGCAAATATTAGTAATACGCGCGATCAGACCTTTTTGATCCGGGCAAATAGTACGCAGAACTTTACGTTGGAGTGAATGCATTGCTGGAAAAACCTTGTTGAGAGTGTTTGCTAAACCGTACCGTCAACCTTTATTGGCCGCAGCACTTTTTAAATTTTTTACCTGAACCACAAGGGCAGGGATCGTTGCGACCAAACTGCGGACGTGTACCATCAATATAGTACCATTGACCGTTTTCTTTCAAAAATCGCGAACGCTCAATAATCGCCCCGGATTTACCCTTCTCAGTAAAACGAGCGACAAAACTGACATAACCTACGTCGTCACCTTCGTGATATGAACGTTCAAATACGGTCAAACCTAACCATTCGGTATGTGCAAATCCGGCAATTAATTCAGCGCGTAACACCGAGGCGCCACAGGATGGATGCCAGGTTTTAATTAAATAATCTGCGTCGTGCATCACAAAAGCGCAGTAACGCGAACGCATGAGACGTTCGGGATCTGGTGCAACCTTTTCACCAGACACATAAGGGTGGCAACATAGGCTATACTCGACAGCACTACCACAGGGACAAAGCTTAGACACAAATAATCTCCCTGGAAACAATAACGGCGTTTTAACCGCCGGAGTAGCACTATGTTAACCGAGCGGTAGCGATGTGGCTACGGCTGCATTCCAGGGGACGCTTTCAGGAACAATGAGAAAAGTAAAAATAGGGCTGGCGCTGGGATCCGGTGCTGCACGAGGATGGTCGCATATTGGCGTCATTAACGCGCTTAAAAAAATGGGCATTGAAATTGATATCGTCGCAGGATGTTCAATTGGTTCGCTGGTAGGCGCAGCCTATGCCTGTGGTCGATTATCTGCGCTGGAAGAGTGGGTTACCTCTTTTAGCTATTGGGATGTTTTACGACTGATGGACCTCTCCTGGCAGCGCGGTGGACTGCTGCGCGGTGAGCGTGTGTTCAATCGATATCGTGAAATAATGCCAGAAACAGAAATCGAGAATTGTTCACGCCGCTTCGCTGCAGTCGCCACCAATCTAAGCACAGGGCGTGAATTATGGTTTACCGAAGGTGATCTCCATCTCGCTATTCGTGCATCCTGCAGTATTCCGGGCTTGATGGCACCGGTCGCGCATAACGGCTACTGGCTTGTTGATGGCGCAGTCGTTAATCCCATTCCTATCTCTCTTACTCGTGCGTTGGGCGCAGATATCGTAATTGCGGTTGATCTCCAGCACGACGCTCACTTAATGCAGCAAGATCTTCTTTCATTTAATGTCGGTGCTGAAAATGGCGAGAGTGAAGATGATCTCCCCTGGCATGCGCGGCTGAAAGAGCGGCTAAGTAGTATTACTGCGCGTCGAGGCGTCACGGCACCGACAGCAACAGAGATTATGACTACCTCTATTCAGGTATTGGAAAACCGCCTTAAAAGAAACCGTATGGCAGGGGACCCGCCTGATATTCTGATTCAACCCGTTTGCCCACAGATTTCCACGCTCGATTTTCATCGTGCGCAGGCTGCCATTTCGGCAGGACAATTGGCGGTTGAGAAGAAAATGGATGAGCTTTTACCGCTAGTTCGAACTAACGTTTTGACCTGATTTTTTATCTACACTTAAGTTAATTCTGACAGGCACTGATGGCAATAGCATGCCACTATTGAATAAAGCCAGTCAGGGGAGAGAACATGACGCAGCCATTGGTCGGAAAACAGATTCTCATAGTTGAAGATGAGGCGGTATTTCGCTCGCTTCTGGATTCGTGGTTTTCCTCATTGGGAGCGACAACGGTACTGGCGGCTGATGGGGTGGATGCCCTTGAGCTACTGGGAGGTTTCACACCCGATCTAATGATATGTGATATTGCAATGCCGAGAATGAACGGCCTGAAACTATTGGAACATATTCGCAACCGGGGTGACCAAACACCAGTCCTGGTGATTTCCGCTACGGAAAACATGGCAGATATTGCGAAAGCGTTACGTCTGGGCGTGGAAGATGTTTTGCTAAAACCAGTTAAAGATCTCAACCGTCTGCGCGAGATGGTTTTTGCGTGTCTCTATCCCAGCATGTTTAATTCGCGTGTAGAGGAAGAAGAAAGGCTTTTTCGCGACTGGGATGCGATGGTGGATAATCCCACTGCGGCTGCTAAATTATTGCAAGAATTACAACCTCCGGTTCAGCAGGTGATTTCCCATTGCCGGGTTAATTATCGCCAACTGGTGGCCGTTGATAAACCGGGGCTGGTGCTTGATATTGCAGCTCTTTCGGAAAACGATCTGGCTTTTTATTGTCTCGATGTAACTCGCGCCGGACATAATGGTGTCCTTGCCGCCTTGTTATTACGCGCGCTGTTTAATGGGTTATTACAGGAACAGATTGCCCACCAAAATCAGCGTTTGCCAGAGTTGGGAGCGTTATTGAAGCAGGTAAATCATTTACTGCGGCAGGCCAATCTGCCTGGCCAGTTCCCGCTATTAGTCGGCTATTATCATCGTGAATTAAAAAATCTCATTTTGGTTTCCGCTGGCCTGAATGCAACGTTAAATGCTGGTGAACACCAGATTCAAATCAGTAATGGCGTTCCGTTAGGAACATTAGGCAACGCCTATTTGAATCAATTGAGCCAGCGATGTGATGCCTGGCAATGTCAAATTTGGGGAACAGGTGGAAGACTGCGCTTGATGTTGTCTGCGGAATGAGCAAACGATTATATGGGATAAAATTGCATTACGCGCTGGTGTCGGCTGGTGGTACTATCGTCGCCATTCGTTTAAGTAATTGTCTTAATTATGTTAACTCGCCTCCTTTTCAGAACCAGGCCTCGTCAGGGTACTGATATACTGGGATGCGACACAGAAATATGAACACGTTCAATACACGAACAGTCCAGGAGAATTTAAATGGCTGCCATTAATACGAAAGTCAAAAAAGCCGTTATCCCCGTTGCGGGATTAGGAACCAGGATGTTGCCGGCGACGAAAGCTATCCCGAAAGAGATGCTGCCGCTTGTCGATAAGCCATTAATTCAATACGTCGTGAATGAATGTATTGCGGCTGGCATTACTGAAATTGTGCTGGTCACTCACTCATCTAAAAACTCTATTGAAAACCATTTCGATACCAGTTTTGAACTGGAAGCAATGCTGGAAAAACGTGTAAAACGCCAGTTGCTTGATGAAGTGCAGTCCATTTGTCCACCACACGTGACTATTATGCAAGTTCGTCAGGGGCTGGCGAAAGGTTTGGGACACGCAGTATTGTGTGCCCATCCGGTAGTTGGTGATGAACCTGTGGCTGTTATTTTGCCTGACGTTATTCTGGATGAATATGAATCCGATTTATCGCAGGATAACCTTGCAGAGATGATTCGTCGCTTTGATGAAACTGGTCACAGCCAGATAATGGTGGAGCCTGTTGCTGATGTGACGGCATATGGTGTTGTGGATTGCAAAGGTGTGGATTTAGCGCCTGGCGAAAGTGTACCGATGGTCGGCGTGGTAGAAAAACCGAAAGCAGATGTAGCGCCGTCTAATCTTGCTATTGTCGGCCGTTATGTTCTCAGTGCTGATATTTGGCCGCTGCTGGCAAAAACCCCTCCGGGAGCAGGTGATGAAATTCAGCTCACCGACGCGATTGATATGCTGATCGAAAAAGAAACGGTTGAAGCCTATCATATGAAAGGGAAGAGCCATGACTGCGGTAATAAATTAGGTTACATGCAGGCCTTCGTTGAATACGGTATTCGCCACAACACACTGGGTACTGAATTTAAAGCCTGGCTTGAAGAAGAGATAGGCATTAAGAAGTAACATCTATCACGATGTTTTCTACGAAACGGCATTGAGTGATCAATGCCGTTTTTTTATAGCGTATTCTTATCAGAGAGTCTTAAAACGGACAATAAAAAATCCCGCCAATGGCGGGATTTTAAGCAAACAGAATCAAGAAAAGATTATTGCTTGATCAGGAAATCGTCGAGGGATTTACCTTGCTCATCCATTGCTTTTTTGATTACAGCTGGAGTACGGCCCTGGCCAGTCCAGGTTTTGGTTTCGCCGTTTTCGTCAACATAGCTATATTTAGCCGGACGCTGTGCGCGTTTAGCTTTGGTGCCAGATTTAACAGCAGCAATGCTATTCAGCAGTTCGTTCGGGTCAATACCGTCAGCGATCAGCATTTCACGATATTGCTGCAGTTTACGAGTACGCTCTTCAACTTCAGCAGCAGCTGCGCTTTCTTCTTCGCGACGTTCGTTAACAACAACTTCTAATTTTTCCAGCATTTCTTCCAGCGTTTCAAGTGTACATTCTCTTGCCTGCGCACGAAGAGTACGGATGTTGTTCAGAATTTTAAGTGCTTCGCTCATTGTAGTAATCTCAAACTTATATTGGGGTGGTTTGTTGAGGTAATAATAGAGCCTTAAATTCAGTTGTGCAATAGCCAGGAATGTAAGGAATTCAAAAATGTTCTTTATTTCGTACCGACAATAAATATCTTTTCATAAAATTAGCCAGAAATGACGTGGCATATAGCCCTATTTACATCGATGCTTTCACATCACTTAAGGTTAAAACTTCCTGATTCATGTCACATTTTATGTGGAGATTAACATGCGCTGGAACCTTTTCACTCTTGGGTATTAGCCCTGTTTATGAAAATCCCCTATTAAGCGAATGATGAAAAGTAGAACAGTCGCAATAAGTGCAAGGACTTCGTATTGCTCTTTCCTGGAGGCCAACTGGGGTTATTACGTGCGCAACAGGTTAAAGATTGTGAATAGTTACCAAGAGTCATTTACGCGTTTATAACAAGCAAGGCCGTGGTAAAGATAGCTCTGAAGGATTATGCCAGTCATTCGTAATGGATGACGAATATACTACTTCTGTGCTCACTGTTACGCTGTAAAACTGACGAATTATGATAAACTCCTGCCAACTTTATTTCATATCATTGAGGGCCTGTGGCTGATGGCGCAGCTATATTTCTACTATTCCGCAATGAATGCGGGTAAGTCTACGGCATTGTTGCAATCTTCATACAATTACCAGGAACGCGGTATGCGCACTGTCGTATATACGGCGGAAATTGATGATCGTTTCGGGGCAGGGAAAGTCAGCTCGCGTATAGGTTTGTCATCACCTGCAAAATTATTTAACCAAAATTCATCATTATTTGATGAGATTCGTGCGGAACACGAACAGCAGACAATTCATTGCGTACTTGTTGATGAATGCCAGTTTTTAACCAGACAACAAGTATATGAATTATCGGAGGTTGTCGATCAACTCGATATACCCGTACTTTGTTATGGTTTGCGTACCGATTTTCGCGGTGAATTGTTTGTTGGTAGCCAATACTTACTGGCATGGTCAGACAAACTGGTCGAATTAAAAACTATTTGTTTTTGTGGCCGCAAAGCAAGCATGGTGCTACGTCTTGATCTGGCGGGTAGACCTTATAACGAAGGTGAGCAGGTGGTTATTGGTGGTAATGAGCGTTACGTCTCGGTTTGCCGTAAACACTATAAAGAAGCGTTAGAGATCGGCTCTTTGACGGCGATTCAGGACAATCATCGGCACGACTAATAAATTTTTCTTTACTGACAGGGTGAATAGGGCGCTTTTATCCTGTCAGTCCGTTTTACTAACTTCTTCCGAGTCATCATCCTTTCTCTATTCTTAATCATCACTCAACGTACCACAGAACGATTTTAGTGCGTCGATGCCTCATTACCTACGAGGTAGAGTTATTTGTCGACAATCTCGCGTTGTGCTCGTTTTCCGACAATGCAAACATGATGAATTAATACAGCTGGATTATTGAGTTTACATAGCCGTTCTTTGCCTGAAACAAAAAAACGGCCCCAAATGGGACCGTTTATGATGTTATACAGAGCTACCGATTAAGCGGATTTTTTCGCTTTTTTCTCTGCTTTAACCGGAGCTGCTTCTTTAGCAACGGTTGCGCCTTCTACGTAATCACGACCGTAGTAGGTGTCCAGCAGAATCTGTTTCAGCTCGGAGATCAGCGGATAACGCGGGTTAGCGCCGGTGCACTGGTCATCGAATGCATCTTCAGACAGTTTATCAACGTTTGCCAGGAAGTCTGCTTCCTGAACGCCAGCTTCACGGATAGATTTCGGAATACCCAGTTCAGCTTTCAGCGTTTCCAGCCATGCCAGCAGTTTCTCGATCTTAGCAGCAGTACGGTCGCCCGGAGCGCTCAGACCCAGATGGTCTGCAATTTCAGCATAACGACGACGTGCTTGCGGACGGTCGTACTGGCTGAATGCAGTCTGCTTGGTCGGGTTGTCATTCGCGTTGTAGCGGATAACGTTACAAATCAGCAGGGCGTTTGCCAGACCATGCGGAATGTGGAACTGAGAGCCCAGTTTATGTGCCATTGAGTGACATACACCCAAGAAGGCGTTAGCAAACGCGATACCTGCGATAGTTGCCGCACTGTGAACACGTTCACGCGCTACCGGGTTTTTAGACCCTTCGTGGTAGGACGCTGGCAGATATTCTTTCAGCAGTTTCAGCGCCTGCAGAGCCTGACCATCAGAGAACTCAGAAGCCAGTACAGAAACATATGCTTCCATGGCGTGAGTTACTGCGTCCAGACCACCGAAAGCACACAGGGACTTCGGCATATCCATAACCAGGTTGGCGTCAACAATCGCCATATCCGGGGTCAGAGCATAGTCTGCCAGCGGATATTTTTGGCCAGTTGCGTCATCGGTTACAACCGCGAACGGTGTAACTTCAGAACCGGTACCGGAAGTTGTGGTGACTGCGATCATTTTCGCTTTCACGCCCATTTTCGGGAACTTGTAGATACGTTTACGGATGTCCATAAAGCGCAGCGCCAGTTCTTCGAAATGAGTTTCTGGGTGTTCGTACATAACCCACATGATCTTCGCGGCATCCATCGGGGAACCACCACCCAGCGCGATAATCACGTCTGGTTTGAAGGAGTTCGCCAGTTCTGCACCTTTACGAACAATGCTCAGAGTCGGGTCAGCTTCAACTTCGAAGAACACTTCAGTTTCTACGCCAGCAGCTTTCAGTACAGAAGTGATCTGGTCAGCATAGCCGTTGTTGAACAGGAAGCGGTCAGTCACGATGAGCGCACGTTTGTGGCCATCAGTAATCACTTCATCCAGCGCGATTGGCAGAGAGCCACGGCGGAAGTAGATAGATTTCGGAAGTTTGTGCCACAACATGTTTTCAGCTCGCTTAGCAACGGTTTTCTTGTTGATCAGGTGTTTCGGACCAACGTTTTCAGAGATGGAGTTACCACCCCAGGAACCACAACCCAGAGTCAGGGAAGGCGCGAGTTTGAAGTTGTACAGGTCACCGATACCGCCCTGAGAAGCCGGGGTATTGATCAGGATACGGGCAGTTTTCATTTTCTGACCGAAGTAAGAAACGCGTGCCGGCTGGTTATCCTGGTCGGTGTACAGGCAAGATGTGTGACCGATACCGCCCATAGCAACCAGTTTCTCTGCTTTCTCTACCGCGTCTTCAAAATCTTTCGCACGGTACATTGCCAGAGTCGGGGACAGTTTTTCATGAGCGAATGGTTCGCTTTCATCAACAACAGTCACTTCACCGATCAGAATCTTAGTGTTTTCTGGTACAGAAAAGCCTGCCAGTTCAGCAATTTTATAAGCTGGCTGACCAACGATAGCTGCGTTCAGCGCGCCATTTTTCAGGATAACGTCCTGAACAGCTTTCAGCTCTTTGCCCTGCAGCATGTAGCCGCCGTGGGTGGCAAAACGCTCACGTACAGCATCATAAACAGAATCAACAACAACAACAGACTGTTCAGAAGCACAAATTACGCCGTTGTCGAAGGTTTTGGACATCAGTACGGATGCAACTGCACGTTTGATATCAGCAGTTTCATCAATAACAACTGGGGTGTTGCCTGCGCCTACGCCGATCGCCGGTTTACCGGAACTGTATGCTGCTTTAACCATGCCTGGACCACCGGTCGCAAGGATCAGGTTAATGTCAGGGTGGTGCATCAGTGCGTTGGAGAGTTCAACAGACGGTTGATCGATCCAGCCAATCAGATCTTTTGGTGCACCAGCAGCAATAGCAGCCTGCAGAACGATATCAGCAGCTTTGTTGGTTGCATCTTTAGCACGCGGGTGTGGTGAGAAAATGATGGCGTTACGGGTCTTCAGGCTAATCAGAGATTTGAAGATAGCGGTTGAAGTCGGGTTAGTTGTTGGAACGATACCGCAGATAATACCGATTGGTTCAGCGATAGTGATGGTACCGAAAGTGTCGTCTTCAGACAGAACACCGCAGGTCTTTTCATCTTTGTAGGCGTTATAGATATATTCAGAAGCAAAGTGGTTTTTGATCACTTTATCTTCAACGATACCCATGCCGGATTCGGCAACGGCCATTTTGGCGAGTGGGATTCGAGCATCTGCGGCAGCCAGAGCGGCGGCGCGGAAGATTTTGTCAACTTGCTCTTGAGTGAAACTGGCATATTCACGCTGGGCTTTTTTTACACGCTCTACGAGTGCGTTAAGTTCAGCGACATTAGTAACAGCCATAATGCTCTCCTGATAATGTTAAACTTTTTTAGTAAATCATCTGCTCGAATACGAGAGTATAGTCAGTGCGATGATGATTTGCTTAACCTTTGAAAATCAAAATCTTACTCGTGCTCACACTCACTGTGATTTACTAAAAGAGTTTAAACATTAGAGTCATTTATCTCTAATGCGTCACTTCCAGGTGGCGTAAGCAAGATTACTCACTTCTGGGTACCGATTAAGTGATCCAGATCAAAATTTCGCGAAGCTGACACCTTTCAGCTCCGCTTTTAGCCATAATAGCTAATAGTTAATAAATTGTAGTATTAATTGTTGGCTACCTTAGCATGTTTTGTACGACTAGATAACAATAATGAATGATAGTAATTTTAGATAGTTAGGAGGTGAAAAATGCTGACAAAAGGCGTATTGTCAGCACGTATTTTTACCCTTGTTTAAAGATAACATTATCCGGCTTTTGCTTCGGAGCTAACCGTGATTCAGACACTTTTTGATTTTCCCGTTTATTTTAAGTTTTTCATCGGGTTATTTGCGCTGGTTAACCCGGTAGGGATCATCCCCGTGTTCATCAGTATGACCAGCTATCAGACTGCGGCAGCGAGAAACAAAACAAATCTGACCGCCAACTTGTCTGTAGCCATTATTTTGTGGATCGCACTGTTTCTCGGCGACACGATTCTGCAACTTTTTGGAATATCTATTGATTCGTTCCGCATCGCGGGCGGCATACTGGTCGTGACAATTGCAATGTCGATGATCAGCGGTAAGCTTGGCGAGGATAAACAGAACAAACAAGAAAAATCAGAAACCGCAATTCGTGAAAGCATTGGCGTTGTACCGCTCGCATTACCTCTGATGGCAGGACCAGGGGCAATCAGTTCAACTATCGTATGGGGAACGCGTTATCACAGCATTGGTTATCTGTTCGGTTTTTTTGTAGCAATCGCGTTGTTCGCTTTATGTTGCTGGGGTTTATTCCGCATGGCACCCTGGCTGGTGAGGGTGCTGCGTCAGACTGGCATCAACGTCATTACCCGTATTATGGGGCTCTTGCTAATGGCATTAGGGATTGAATTTATCGTCAACGGTATCAAAGGGATTTTCCCGGGTCTGCTCAATTAATTCCTTTCATATGAAACGGAGTCATGATGCTCCGTTTCTTTCATCACTATTTTTACTGCAAGCCAACGTAGTTAACAAAAGAAATAGATAATTTTATCCCCATTTTACAGATAGTTATAAGACTATCCTTATCTGGCGATCCACAACATCATGTTATTTTCATCACATCATAATCCTGGGCCTTGCTGAAGAATAATTGAAATGATATTAGTAATTCTACTGGCTTTGGCAGAGAAAAGTGCTAAATAGCATTCATTTGTTAAATTATTGTGCGTATTTTCTATCTGGACTATAACCGGAAAAGGCAGTATTACTTTCTTTAGTTATATCCCTTTGTTTTTAAATTATTTTATTGATTGGATAACGAGGGGTATACGTACTGGTATGGTTAGTAAAAGAGAATTGCGTAACAATTTTGCAAAATGTATTGGCGGGCAAGAAGGGCATTTGATACTTTTCGGCCAACCGTTTGGCGATTTTTATTGGCAATGAGAATGATTTGCGATTAAAAGACGCTGCAAAAAATAAATGTGTCTCGACAGGGGAGACACAGTAAGAATCGACATAAGGTGGTCATCTGAATCACCAGAATAAATAAAGTCGGTGATAGCAATTAGTAACGATAAAGCAACCTGGCAGCAAAAAGTCTCCGAGCTGTACAGGTATCCTAATCCGGGATTACACATGCTGGTAAAAACCAGTAATTATAATGAGGGAGTCCAAAACACAATGACCAACATCACCAAGAGAAGTTTAGTGGCAGCAGGCGTTCTGGCTGCGCTTATGGCAGGGAATATCGCACTGGCAGCTGATGTACCCGCAGGAGTCACACTAGCGGAAAAACAAACGCTGGTTCGCAACAATGGTTCTGAAGTTCAGTCATTAGATCCGCACAAAATTGAAGGGGTTCCTGAGTCTAATATCAGCCGTGACCTGTTTGAAGGTTTGCTGGTTAGCGATCTTGATGGTCATCCGGCCCCTGGCGTGGCTGAATCCTGGGATAACAAGGACGCTAAAGTCTGGACGTTCCACCTGCGTAAAGATGCGAAATGGTCTGACGGCACGCCAGTCACGGCACAAGACTTTGTGTATAGCTGGCAACGTTCTGTTGATCCGAACACAGCTTCTCCCTACGCAAGCTACTTACAATACGGGCATATTGCGGGTATTGATGAAATACTGGAAGGGAAGAAACCAATTACCGATCTCGGTGTTAAAGCCCTCGATGACCACACATTAGAAGTCACCTTAAGTGAACCTGTTCCGTACTTCTATAAGTTACTGGTTCACCCATCTACTTCCCCGGTGCCAAAAGCCGCTATTGAGAAATTTGGCGAAAAATGGACCCAGCCAGGCAATATCGTTACTAACGGCGCCTATACATTAAAAGATTGGGTTGTTAACGAACGTATCGTTCTTGAGCGCAGCCCGACCTACTGGAATAACGCTAAAACGGTAATTAACCAGGTGACCTATTTACCGATCGCTTCTGAAGTTACCGATGTTAACCGTTATCGTAGCGGCGAAATCGATATGACTTATAACAACATGCCGATCGAACTGTTCCAGAAACTGAAAAAAGAAATCCCGAACGAAGTTCACGTTGATCCATACCTGTGCACTTACTATTACGAGATTAACAACCAGAAACCGCCATTCAATGATGTGCGTGTGCGTACCGCACTGAAACTGGGTATGGATCGCGATATCATTGTTAATAAAGTCAAAGCGCAGGGCGATATGCCGGCCTATGGTTACACGCCACCATATACCGATGGCGCAAAACTGACGCAACCAGAATGGTTTGGCTGGAGCCAGGAAAAACGTAACGAAGAAGCGAAAAAACTGCTGGCAGAAGCGGGCTATACCGCAGACAAACCGCTAACGATTAATCTGTTATATAACACGTCCGATCTGCATAAAAAGCTGGCGATTGCCGCCTCTTCACTGTGGAAGAAAAATATCGGCGTGGACGTTAAACTGGTTAACCAGGAATGGAAAACATTCCTCGATACCCGCCACCAGGGTACTTTCGATGTGGCCCGTGCTGGCTGGTGTGCAGACTATAATGAACCAACTTCCTTCCTGAACACCATGCTGTCGAACAGTTCGATGAACACCGCGCATTATAAGAGCCCGGCCTTTGACAGCATTATGGCGGAAACCCTGAAAGCTACAGACGAGGCGCAGCGCACGGCGCTGTACACGAAAGCAGAGCAACAGTTGGATAAAGATTCGGCCATTGTTCCGGTTTATTACTACGTGAACGCGCGTCTGGTAAAACCGTGGGTTGGGGGTTATACCGGTAAAGATCCGTTGGATAATACCTACACCCGAAATATGTACATTGTGAAGCACTAATGGCAATGCGTGGGGCAGGTGTATCCTGCTCCACGGTGTCTGCTTTTTATCGCATTACAGAAGGCACAGGCCAGAAGGTACGGCAATGTTAAAATTTATTCTACGTCGCTGTCTGGAAGCGATTCCGACGCTATTTATTCTTATTACTATTTCGTTCTTTATGATGCGCCTCGCGCCGGGAAGTCCCTTTACCGGCGAACGTACATTACCGCCAGAAGTAATGGCCAATATTGAAGCGAAATATCATCTTAACGATCCCATCATGACGCAGTATTTCAGCTATCTGAAACAACTGGCTCATGGCGATTTCGGCCCTTCATTTAAATATAAAGATTATTCGGTCAATGACCTGGTCGCATCCAGTTTTCCCGTTTCAGCAAAACTGGGAGCTGCTGCATTTTTCCTCGCAGTGGTACTGGGCGTTAGTGCTGGCGTTATTGCCGCATTAAAACAAAACACCAAATGGGACTATACCGTCATGGGATTGGCTATGACGGGAGTGGTTATACCAAGCTTTGTCGTTGCGCCATTATTAGTCATGATATTCGCGATCATTTTGCATTGGCTACCGGGCGGTGGCTGGAATGGTGGGGCGCTGAAATTTATGATCCTGCCGATGGTTGCCTTATCACTGGCTTATATCGCCAGTATTGCGCGTATTACCCGTGGATCAATGATTGAAGTTTTACACTCCAACTTCATTCGTACCGCACGCGCGAAAGGTCTGCCCATGCGGCGCATTATTTTCCGCCACGCATTAAAACCTGCGTTGCTACCGGTACTTTCTTATATGGGACCCGCATTTGTTGGCATTATCACCGGTTCTATGGTTATCGAAACCATTTACGGTTTGCCGGGCATCGGACAATTGTTTGTTAATGGTGCCTTGAACCGTGACTATTCATTGGTGTTAAGCCTGACCATTCTGGTTGGTGCTTTAACCATTTTGTTCAATGCCATTGTCGATGTGCTATATGCGGTTATCGACCCGAAAATCCGTTACTGATACTGGAGCTCGCGATGATGTTAAGTAAGAAAAACAGCGAGACGCTGGAGAATTTCAGTGAAAAGCTGGAGGTCGAAGGCCGCAGTTTATGGCAGGACGCACGTCGACGTTTTATGCATAACCGTGCAGCAGTGGCCAGTCTGATTGTACTGGTGCTTATTGCACTGTTTGTTATCCTGGCGCCGATGCTCTCGCAATTTGCCTATGACGACACCGACTGGGCGATGATGTCCAGCGCCCCGGATATGGAATCTGGTCACTACTTTGGTACCGACTCTTCCGGTCGCGATCTGCTGGTGCGCGTTGCAATTGGTGGGCGCATCTCATTAATGGTTGGTGTTGCTGCAGCGTTGGTGGCAGTAGTCGTAGGAACGCTTTATGGTTCACTTTCCGGTTATCTTGGCGGCAAGGTGGATTCCGTAATGATGCGCCTGCTGGAAATCCTCAACTCCTTTCCGTTCATGTTCTTCGTCATTTTGCTGGTGACCTTTTTCGGTCAAAACATCCTGCTGATTTTCGTAGCGATTGGGATGGTTTCCTGGCTGGACATGGCACGTATCGTGCGTGGTCAAACCCTTAGTCTGAAGCGCAAAGAGTTTATTGAGGCGGCACAAGTTGGCGGTGTATCTACGCCCGGCATTGTGATTCGCCACATTGTGCCGAATGTGCTTGGTGTGGTGGTGGTCTATGCCTCTCTGCTGGTACCCAGCATGATCCTCTTTGAGTCTTTTCTTAGCTTCCTGGGACTAGGTACGCAAGAGCCATTAAGTAGTTGGGGCGCATTGCTCAGTGATGGCGCGAACTCGATGGAAGTCTCTCCGTGGTTGCTGCTATTTCCGGCAGGTTTCCTTGTGGTGACACTGTTTTGTTTCAACTTTATCGGCGATGGCTTGCGTGATGCCCTCGACCCGAAAGATCGTTAAGGAGTGCAGCCATGAGCGTAATTGAAACTGCAACCGTGCCGCTCGCACAGCAACAGGCTGACGCACTGCTGAACGTGAAAGATTTGCGAGTGACATTTAGCACCCCGGACGGTGACGTCACGGCGGTCAATGATTTAAATTTTTCCCTGCGTGCCGGGGAAACGCTGGGTATCGTTGGCGAATCTGGCTCCGGTAAGTCGCAAACCGCATTTGCTTTAATGGGGCTGCTGGCGGCTAACGGACGCATTGGTGGATCGGCAACCTTTAATGGGCGCGAAATCCTCAATCTGCCAGAACGTGAACTTAATAAACTGCGTGCCGAACAAATCTCGATGATTTTTCAGGATCCGATGACCTCGTTAAATCCATACATGCGCGTCGGCGAGCAGTTGATGGAAGTGCTGATGCTGCATAAAGGTATGGGCAAGGCCGAAGCGTTTGAAGAATCGGTACGAATGCTCGATGCGGTGAAAATGCCAGAAGCGCGTAAGCGTATGAAGATGTTTCCTCATGAGTTTTCTGGCGGCATGCGTCAGCGTGTGATGATTGCGATGGCGTTGTTGTGCCGACCTAAATTGCTGATTGCCGATGAACCGACTACTGCGCTGGACGTGACCGTACAGGCGCAGATCATGACGCTATTGAATGAACTGAAACGGGAATTTAATACTGCCATTATCATGATCACCCACGATCTCGGCGTAGTCGCGGGGATCTGTGACAAAGTGCTGGTGATGTACGCTGGGCGCACGATGGAATATGGCAACGCGCGCGATGTCTTTTATGAACCCGTTCATCCTTATTCTATCGGTTTACTCAATGCGGTGCCGCGTCTTGATGCGGAAGGTGAAACGATGTTGACCATCCCGGGTAACCCGCCAAACCTGCTGCGTTTGCCGAAAGGTTGCCCGTTCCAGCCGCGTTGTCCGTATGCGATGGAGATTTGCAGTAGCGCGCCGCCACTGGAAGAGTTCACGCCAGGCCGACTGCGTGCCTGCTTTAAACCGGTGGAGGAACTGTTATGAATGCTGTAACCGAAGGAAGAAAAGTCCTCCTCGAAATTGCCGATTTGAAAGTGCACTTTGAGATCAAAGATGGCAAACAGTGGTTCTGGCAACCGCCGAAAACCCTTAAGGCCGTTGATGGTGTGACGCTCAGGTTATATGAAGGGGAAACGTTGGGCGTCGTAGGGGAATCAGGTTGCGGTAAGTCTACCTTTGCTCGCGCTATCATTGGTTTGGTCAAGGCCACCGATGGTCATGTTGCCTGGTTAGGTAAAGAGTTGCTGGGCATGAAACCTGATGAATGGCGTGCCGTCCGCAGTGATATTCAGATGATTTTCCAGGACCCGTTGGCATCGCTAAACCCGCGTATGACCATCGGCGAGATCATCGCTGAACCGCTGCGTACCTATCATCCGAAAATGTCACGCCAGGAAGTTCGCGAGCGCGTGAAGGTGATGATGATGAAAGTCGGCTTGCTACCTAACCTGATTAACCGCTATCCGCATGAATTCTCCGGCGGTCAGTGTCAGCGTATCGGGATTGCGCGTGCACTTATTCTTGAACCGAAGCTGATTATCTGCGACGAACCGGTGTCGGCGCTGGACGTGTCAATCCAGGCGCAGGTGGTGAATTTACTCCAGCAGTTGCAACGTGAGATGGGATTGTCATTAATCTTTATCGCTCACGATCTGGCCGTGGTAAAACACATTTCCGATCGCGTGCTGGTGATGTATCTCGGCCATGCGGTAGAGTTGGGGACGTATGATGAGGTTTACCACAATCCGTTGCATCCCTATACCAAAGCATTGATGTCGGCAGTCCCCATTCCAGATCCTGATCTGGAGAAGAATAAATCAATCCAGTTACTGGAAGGGGAATTACCGTCGCCCATCAACCCGCCTTCTGGATGTGTGTTCCGTACCCGTTGCCCGATAGCCGGTCCGGAGTGTGCCAAAACACGCCCGGTGCTGGAAGGCAGTTTCAGACATGCCGTCTCTTGCCTGAAAGTAGACCCATTATAACGTGTTAAGGGCTGGCAGATTGCCGGCCCTTTTTCATGGGAGGTACAGGTGACAGGACATCTTTCAGAGTATCGCCAACGGGTTTATCATTTCCTTTTTGATCAGCATACGAAAACCGGGCGACGCTGCGAGGCGCTGTTTGGTTTCCTCGCATTGTTAAGCGTTGGCGCTGTCTTCATAGAATCCGGTATTGGATCGCAATTCCAGCTAACTTACGACGAATGGCATATCTTTGTTTGGGTAGAATTCTTCTTTACTTTTGTCTTCACGATCGAGTATTTCCTGCGAATATTAAGCTGGCCGAATCCGGTACGTTATGTTTTTAGCTTTTGGGGATTTATCGATCTGGCCACCATTTTGCCGCTGTATGTCATCTGGCTATGGCCTGAAATTGGTTTTACTTATTTATTTGCCTGGCGAGCGATGAGAGCGATTCGTGCGTTGCGAATTTTGCGCCTGCTCCGCTTTATGCCTGCCTTAAACAGTCTATGGCGGGCGATAAATAATGCCCGCCATCAGTTGATTCTTTTTTATGCTTTTATTGCCATTGTGATGATCGTCGCTGGGGCGTTAATGTACGCCATAGAAGGTGCATCAAACGAATTTAACTCGCTTGGCACAGCCGTATACTGGGCGATAGTGACGGTAACCACCGTTGGTTATGGTGATATTACACCACATACTGCGGCAGGAAGGATGGTGGCCTCGGTATTAATCTTGATTGGCTACTCAGTCATTGCAATTCCGACGGGGATTATTACTGCGCAACTCACCAGTGAACTTGAACAGACTAAAAAACTTCTCTGTTGTCCTAAATGCAATACCCAACATCATGCACACGATGCGAAGTATTGTCGTATTTGTGGCAATGAACTGGGAGGAGGGGAAAGATAGATGTGTAAAAGGAAGAACGGATGTGACGCAGCTACGTCACATCCGATGGCAAGCGTTATTCCCGCCAGATAATATGGCAAAGTTTGTGATCTTTTTCGCGGCATAACAAAATACGGGCGAAAATATCGTTGATTTCGCCATCTTCACTGTCTGCCAGACCAATCACCACTTCGGCAAAAAAGTCCGGGTTCAAGTCGAAATCAACATGTTCCTGCCAGTCTTCTGCCGGGTCAAATAACTCTGCACCACCGCGCTCTTCAAACTGCAGATTGAACAACAGAACATCAGCCGGATCGAGATTATCAGCGGCCAGTTCAAGAAAAATATCGTAGGCCTGCTCAAGCGTTTCATCTTCAGTCAGGCGATTGTTTAAATCCATATCCATAGTCACTACCTGTTTAGTCTCTGTTGGCGACGTTTTACAGCAACGGGCTGAAGAAGTAAAACAGTCGCTCGGCGACACGTTGCCAGAGTGGACGTTTTAACCACAGCCGTGCATCGAGCAGACGCGAACGAGAAATATAGTCGTCCTGAACTGCAGCCAGATCGGCACCAAAACCTTTATCGTCAATAGCCAGCGTGATTTCAAAATTCAGCCACAGACTACGCATGTCGAGGTTAACGGTGCCAACCAGACTTAATTCGCCATCGACCAGCACGCTCTTGGTATGCAGTAACCCACCTTCAAACTGATAAATCTTAACCCCAGCAGCAAGTAGTTCTGTAAAGAATGCGCGACTGGCCCAGCCTACCAGCATTGAGTCATTTTTCCTCGGCAAAATAATACTGACATCAACCCCGCGTTGCGCCGCCGTGCAGATTGCGTGAAGTAAGTCATCGCTGGGGACGAAGTAGGGCGTCGTCATGATTAAATATTCACGAGCTGAATAAGCTGCAGTCAGCAAAGCCTGATGAATCAGGTCTTCCGGGAATCCCGGGCCGGAAGCGATAGTATGAATCGTATGACCGCTGGCCTGCTCGAACGGCATAATATTGACATCAGGCGGTGGTGGTAAAATACGTTTTCCCGTCTCAATCTCCCAGTCGCAAGAGTAGATAATTCCCATCGCGGTGGCGATAGGGCCTTCCATGCGAGCCATCAGATCAATCCATTGTCCTACGCCCGCATCCTGTTTGAAGAAGCGCGGATCGACCATATTCATGCTGCCGGTGTAGGCAATGTAGTTATCGATCATGATCATCTTGCGGTGCTGGCGCAGGTCCATGCGGCGTAAGAATACGCGCATCAGGTTAACCTTTAAGGACTCGACCACTTCGATACCGGCATTTCGCATTAACTCTGGCCACGGGCTACGGAAAAAAGCAACACTCCCCGCAGAGTCGAGCATTAATCGGCAATGAATACCGCGTCGTGCGGCGGCCATCAAAGATTCTGCCACCTGGTCTGCCATACCGCCTGGTTGCCAGATATAAAACACCATCTCAATGTTATGGCGAGCGAGTTGAATGTCGCGGATTAACGCCTGCATCACATCATCAGACTCGGTCATCAGTTGCAGCTGATTACCCTTGACCCCGGCGATCCCCTGACGACGCTCGCAGAGCTTGAATAACGGTCCAGCGACGCTGCTATTTTCTTCCGCAAAAATATGCTTACAGGCTTTAAGATCGTTAAGCCATTTCGCCGTGGAAGGCCACATCGCTCTGGCGCGTTCGGCGCGGCGTTTGCCTAAGTGGAGTTCGCCAACAGCCAGATAAGCAATAATTCCGACCAACGGCAGAATGTAAATGATCAACAGCCAGGCCATGGCGGAGGGAACTGCGCGTCGTTTCATTAGAATGCGTAAAGTTACGCCTGCAATGAGCAACCAGTATCCCAGAATGGCCAACCAACTCACCAACGTATAAACGGTTGTCATAGATTAGAAATCCTTTTGAAAGCGCATTGTTATGAGTTTACGCATATGGATTCATCTGGCAAATAAAAACGCGGTAAAAGCACTGGTCAGCGTCGGGACCGGGGGTATAATGACCGCTCTGTTATTGCATAGAGTAGTTAACATGAAGCGGAGTAGAACGGAAGTGGGGCGCTGGCGCATGCAGCGTCAGGCTAGCCGACGGAAATCGCGTTGGCTTGAGGGGCAGTCACGCCGAAATATGCGTATCCACAGCATCAGGAAGTGCCTTCTAAACAAACAGCGAAACTCGTTATTGTTTGCGATCTACAATATCTAAATGTTCTGGGCACCAACGCGGTGCCCATTAAGATTATCTTTCCGCCGTTAAAATCTATTTTTGCGCAGATTCATTGTTGTCAATTTTGGTTTCGTCGTCATTGTTATCGCTGAAAATGCCATGCCCGGAGTTCAGCAACATCGAGACGAGCATATCATTATTAATTTCTTCCCCATTGAGAATACGCGCCAGTATCTCGCTACCAAATAGCTGCGGTGAAAGAATAATATCCGGATGCACCATCTTAATCTTATTCAGGTTTTTGCTATCACTGACGGCAAGCACGGTTTTAACATCTTTGCTCATATCTTTCGCCGACAGAACGACAAAAGCATTATCGGCGTCATTATCACTTAACGCCAGAATAGCTCGACAGTGATCAATTCCCGCTTTTTTTAGTACTGAACTGTCATTGCTGTCACCGGGGATAACATCGGCATTGTCACCGAGTCTTTGTTCAAGCTGTTTTATGTCATCCTCTGGCAGGTTGCTGATAACCGTGACGTTTTGTCCGCGTTGATTCAGTTGCAGAATCGTGTTGATTGCCAGAATGGAATGCCCGCAAACAATAAAGTGATCTTTACGATGCATTGTATGATTGTTTCCTTTCACAAGTTTATTGAATCCCCCGCGGATAAGCGGGCCGAAAATCGAGGTCATGGAGGTGGCAAAAACGGTAATACCGGAAATAATGACCGAAATAGTAAACAGGCGCGCTGATTCAGAAACCGGGACGATATCGCCGTAGCCCACGGTTGACATAGTTTCTATCGAAAAATAGAACGCGGTCATTAGACTCTCTATTCGCGGATTAAAACCTTCGCTTAAATAAAGTGCGCCGTAGGTAGAGTAAAACAGTAACGTCGTAAAACTAATAAAAGCAAAAATTGTCCCGGCCGCAGCACTACTGTGAGAGAAGTCTTTACGCAGCACCAACAAAATTATCAAGGTAAAGATGCAAAAACCAATGCTGAATTTCAGCCAGGGATAAAAGTGCAGGGTGTAAATCAGCGTTATCAGCAATAAAATGATACTGATAGCCCATGCCAGCTTTGCCCGAAATAGCAAGCCGATCGAGTTCAAAACAAGAAAGACGCCGAGCATAAACAGTGGCGCATTGGCCAGCAAGGAGAGGTCAAGTTCTGAAAACGCCTGGATATGGAAAATATCGAGCAGATTGACCGACATGCCATAAATTGTTTTAAAAATAAGCAATCCATTTGAAAGGACCGCCAGCGCGATAACATCGTGCCGCAGGGTCACCCATAAATTTACCGCTGTTTGCTTGAATGTAGCCCAGTGACTCACTGATACCTCTGTAACCACAATTTTGTTTAATTATCTTCACGCGTACAGAATGTGAAAAACATGCGGCACGTGAATGTGTTAAACCATAGTAGATGACTTTATCCGCAGCAATCAAAGGTTTTGATTGATCAAAACCGAATCAGGCAGAGAAATTTTGTCATTTTCAGACGGAGATGCCGAGGGTATATAGGGAGATACAGATAAAGTTATTATCTGTTTGTGGTGGTGGATTGGGGGTATCGGTAAATATAAAGAAAAAACAAGAGCACGGTTTCTGTCACCGCGCCCCTGGATGTTGATATTCAGAACACTTTCTTAAAGGGTTTCACGGAAACTTGCTCATAGACTCCCGCAGCCACGTATGGATCGGCATCTGCCCAGGCCTGGGCTGCTTCCAGCGATTCAAATTCAGCAATAACGGTTGAGCCAGTAAATCCTGCGGCGCCTGGATCGTTACTGTCTACCGCTGGCATTGGACCGGCGGTCAGCAGACGCCCTTCATCATGCAGTAACTGCAAACGTGCTAAATGTGCCGGACGAACGGAAAGGCGCTTTTCGAGGCTATCGGCTTTGTCTTGAGCGTAAATAACATACAACACGGGCACAACTCCTTGTTCGGAAAAGTTATAAAGTACGTTATTTGAAAGGGCGAAGATCTGCAACGGAAAGATGATGTCTTTGTTAAGGCGTCACTAAAAGTAAGGTTAATAGCGCCAAAAATTGCGTTTTCACTGATCCTGATCGCCTTGCCTTATTGAATATGATTGCTATTTGCATTTAAAATCGAGGCCTGGTTTTTTTACTGAAACGATTATGACTTCAATGACCCTTGATTTACCTCGCCGCTTCCCCTGGCCGACGTTACTTTCGGTCTGCATTCATGGTGCTGTTGTGGCGGGTCTACTCTATACCTCGGTACATCAGGTTATTGAACTACCTGCGCCCGCGCAGCCGATTTCTGTCACCATGGTTGCCCCGGCCGAACTTGAGCCGCCACAAGCCGTTCAACCGCCGCCGGAACCAGTGGTGGAGCCAGAACCGGAGCCTGAGCCGATACCAGAACCGCCAAAAGAAGCACCGGTAGTCATTGAAAAGCCGAAGCCGAAACCTAAGCCAAAACCGAAGCCGGTGAAAAAGGTACAGGAGCAGCCGAAACGCGATGTCAAACCGGTAGAGTCACGTCCGGCGTCACCGTTTGAAAATACGGCACCTACTCGCCCAACATCAAGTACGGCAACGGCTGCAACCAGCAAACCGGTCACAAGTGTCGCGTCTGGTCCACGGGCATTAAGCCGTAATCAGCCGCAGTATCCGGCGCGCGCGCAGGCACTACGCATTGAAGGGCAGGTTAAAGTTAAATTTGACGTCACACCGGATGGTCGCGTGGATAACGTACAAATTCTTTCAGCCAAACCGGCGAACATGTTTGAGCGCGAAGTGAAAAACGCGATGCGCAGATGGCGTTATGAGCCGGGCAAACCCGGAAGTGGGATTGTGGTGAATATCCTGTTTAAAATTAACGGCACCACCGAAATTCAATAAACTGAAAATCAAAAGCCTCCAAGTTGGAGGCTTTTGACTATTACTCTACAGGTAAGGCACGAGGCTTTCCTTCAGGGTCGACGGCAACATACTTAAATAACGCTTCCGTCGCTTTATAGCGCTGCCCAATCGGTTCAGACGCCACTTTTTTCACCCATACTTCAATATTAATGCTGACTGATGTCGTCCCTTTTTGGAGACAGCGCGCATAGCAGCACACCACATCACCAACCGCAACTGGCCGTAAGAAAGTCATTCCTTCAACCCGCACGGTCACGACGCGACCGTGGGCAATTTCTTTTGCCAGAATGGCACCGCCAATATCCATCTGCGACATCAACCAACCACCAAAGATATCGCCATTGGCATTGGTATCGGCAGGCATGGCTAAAGTACGTAAAACAAGATCGCCCTGAGGGACGTTAGGTGTTGTAGACATGGTAAAACCGACATAAAAGGAAAATCACAGGCGCGATGCTACTATGATTTTCCAAATGAGAACAGAGGATATGCAGCGCCGGCCCCGAAGGGCCGGCAGACAGATTATGATTTATCTTCCTGCGGCATATGGCGGTAGATATAAATACCGCTTAACAGTGTGAAGATTAAGGTGAGGGCGGTCAGACCGAACACTTTGAAGTTGACCCAAATATTTTGCGGTAGCCAGAATGCGATGTAGATATTCGCCAGACCACAAAGAATAAAGAAGACTGCCCAAGCCAGGTTCAGCTTCGACCATACTGGCTGCGGTAGAGTGAGTTCTTTACCCAGCATCCGCTGAATCAGCGGTTTTTTCATTACCCATTGGCTAACCAACAAAGCACCGGCAAACAGAGCGTAGATGACGGTGACCTTCCATTTAATAAACTCATCATTGTGGAAGAACAGCGTCAGACCACCGAAAACGACCACCAGAACAAAGGTGATCAGGGCCATCTTCTCAACTTTCCGGAAGCGAACCCAGCTATAAATAAGCACAATTGCCGTGGCGACGATGAGCGCCGCAGTTGCCGCATAGATGTCATAAATTTTGTAGAACGCGAAGAAGACAACCAGCGGTAAAAAATCAAGAAACTGCTTCATTTTACGATTCCGTAATCAAATACTTCAGGTTATTGGCGAATCAACATGTACAGGCGGAACAGATAGATAAGCAATACGGCTGAAATCAGGTTGCTTAAAGTATTCGCCAGTACGGCACCAATTTCCGGGGTTAATGCGGCAAACGAAGAGGCAAACAGCAGCAACAGTGTTTTTGCCAGTAACCAGCTTAGTACTGCAGGTGCCACCAGACGCATATTCGCCCATGTCAGCCGCATACTGCTGCGCATAGAGGCGAAAACGCCCATTTTATCCTGCACCAACATCACCGGCGCCAGTGCCAGTAAAATGGCCATTAAAATCCCCGGAACGACCACCAGCATGATGCCAATCTGTACTAAAAGGGTAGTCAGAAAAATCAGAATAAATAACTTTGGCAATATCGGCGCACTGGCACCAATAGCGCGTAGCGCACTGACTCTCTGACCCGCAGACACCAGTTGGATGATTAATATTACGCCTCCGGCGAGTATGGCGTTACCGATTAATCCTGAAAAAGTGGACGCAGCGGAAGCACGCAGCAAAATTTGTTGCTGTTCCGGGGACATATTTTGCACCAGATCGAACAACCCACCGCCGCCACTAACGGGCGCGCCATCATTGAGCTGCGCAAGCTGTGCGTCACTGGGTGAGAAAACATGTCCTAACACCACTGTGATAAATGCACAAAGCAACGATACCAACAGAATGGTCATAAATTGATTACGGAAGAAATTTCCGGTGTCACGGTATACGGACTGCGCCGTGATAGACATGCACTCTCCTTGAGTTTTATGCAGGTGTTAATTAGCGGGCAATTGTACCCTGGTTATCCCTTCAGTGGCAGCATCACGACTTGTATGGAAAAGCATATCTTTGTAAAGCGCAGGTAATCCACAGCGTGCGTGGGTGCGATCACAGGATCCATTGCTTTCTCCAGACACGACAAATTCCTGACAAGCAGAAGGGCTGTTTGCATAAATACCGCAACTTACCGCCTGCTTAAAAGGCCAATAAGGTAGCAAAAGAATACTTTCGGAGATGGAAAGCATTCAAATTGATTTGAATCATGTTAACCAGGATTTGCGATACAACTTCTAAATTAATCCAGATCAATAAATGGTCATTTAGCGAATGCAATGTGATCTATGTAGGATCATTTGTTACTCCAATGTAGGTATATTCGTCACGTTTTTATAACCATAACGACGGAGCGAACATGAAAAAATTAACAGTGGCGGCATTGGCAGTCAGTACACTTCTCTCTGGTAGCGTCTATGCTCACGAAGCAGGCGAGTTCTTTATTCGTGCAGGTTCGGCAACGGTACGTCCAACGGAAGGCGCGGATGGAACTCTGGGAAGCCTGGGTGGCTTTAGCGTGACCAATAACACCCAACTGGGCCTGACCTTCACCTATATGGCGACTGATAACATTGGTGTGGAATTGCTGGCGGCATCTCCGTTTCGTCATAAGGTTGGCACAGCCACTACCGGGGATATTGCGACAGTCCACCATTTACCGCCAACACTGATGGCACAATGGTATTTTGGCGATTCCGGCAGTAAATTCCGTCCTTACATTGGTGCGGGTATTAACTACACTACCTTTTTTAATAATGACTTCAATGACACCGGTGAAGGTCTTGGTTTATCCGACCTTAGTCTGAAGGATTCATGGGGCGTGGCGGGACAAGTAGGTCTGGATTATCTCATCAACCGTGACTGGTTGCTTAATATGTCGGTCTGGTACATGGATATCGACACTGAGGTGAAATATAAATCCAATGGCGCAGTGCTGCCTGCAGGACGCTATTCTGACAACGTACGCCTCGACCCATGGGTATTTATGTTCTCTGCGGGTTACCGCTTCTAATTTTTTACCATCAATAAACCGCCAGATATTTTCTGGCGGTTTGTCTCAAATTAACTTCGTGTAGCTGCTTTCATCGGTTGTACAAAAGCTTTCAGTGCTTCCAGCATTTTTTCTGGCTCATTAATATGTTGCTCGATGATTTTTACAATTGCAGAACCAGAAATCGCGCCCGCAGCTCCTGCATCAATCGCTGCTTTTACCTGATCCGGGGCGGAAATACCAAAGCCCTGCAATGGAGGCGCGGCATTGTATTCTTTCAGCTTCGTGACCAGATGATTGAGCGGTAATGCCGCGCGGTTTTCCGCTCCGGTCACGCCCGCACGCGACAGTAAATAGGTGTAACCACGACCGTAAGAGGCAATCTGGCGCAGCAAATCATCATCAGCATTCGGCGGGCAAATAAAGATAGGGGCGACATTATGGCGCAACGCGGCCTGGCGGAAGGGCGCAGACTCTTCCACTGGCACGTCGGCAACCAGCACCGAATCGACGCCGACTTTTTCACATTGAGCGTAAAACTCATCAATGCCTTTGTTAAACACCAGGTTGGCGTACATCAGCAGGCCAACAGGAATGGTCGGATGTTTTTGACGAATCAGTGCCAGCATCTCAAAACATTGTGCCGGGGTCACACCTGCCGCAAAAGCACGCAGTGTAGCGTTTTGAATGGTCGGGCCATCTGCCAGCGGGTCGGAGAAGGGGATGCCTAGCTCCAAAGCATCAGCACCTGCTTCGATCAACGTATCGATAATTTTCAGCGACTGCTCAATGCCCGGATCACCGAGGGTAACGAAAGGAACAAATGCGCCTTCTTTGCGCTCCTTCAACTGGGCAAACAGAGATTCGTAGCGTTCCATCAGATTTCACCTCGTGCTTTCAAAATATCGTGAACGGTGAAGATGTCTTTATCGCCGCGACCGGAAAGGTTAACCACCAGTAGCTGCTCTTTTTCTGGGTTTTCGCGCATCATTTTCAGCGCATGGGCCAGGGCGTGGGAGGACTCCAGCGCCGGGATAATCCCTTCGTGCAGGCACAGCGTTTTAAAGGCTTCCAGCGCTTCATCATCGGTAATCGACACGTAATCAGCGCGACCGATGCTGTTGAGATACGCATGTTGTGGGCCAACGGACGGGAAATCCAGTCCGGCAGAGATGGAGTAAGATTCTTCAATTTGCCCGTCTTCGGTCTGCATCATCGGTGCTTTCATGCCGAAATAGATGCCTACGCGACCATGTTTCAACGGTGCGCCATGTTCGCCGGTTTCGATGCCGTGACCGCCTGGCTCCACGCCAATCAGGCCGACATTGGTTTCGTTGATGAAATCAGCAAACATGCCGATGGCATTCGAACCGCCGCCAACACAGGCGATAACAGCATCCGGCAGGCGACCTTCTCTTTCCAGAATCTGTGCTTTCGTTTCTTCGCCAATCATCCGCTGAAACTCACGCACAATGGTCGGATAAGGATGCGGGCCAGCTGCGGTACCCAGCATATAGTGCGCGGTTTCGTAACTACCGGACCAGTCGCGCAGCGCCTCGTTACAGGCATCTTTCAGCGTCGCGGAACCGCTATGCACCGGGATCACTTCCGCACCCATTAAGCGCATACGAAAAACGTTAGGCGACTGGCGTTCAACGTCTTTGGCACCCATATAAATACGGCATTTCAGGCCGAGCAGGGCGCTGGCAAGGGCCGACGCCACACCATGCTGACCGGCTCCGGTTTCGGCGATGATTTCGGTTTTACCCATCCGCTTCGCCAGCAAAGCCTGGCCCAGAACCTGGTTGGTTTTATGTGCGCCGCCGTGCAATAAATCTTCGCGCTTCAGATACAGCGTGGTGTTCGTCCCGGCTGTAATGTTCTGGCATTTGGTCAGCACGGTTGGGCGCCCGGCATAGTTTTTCAGCAGGTCGTTGAACTGGGCCTGAAATTCAGGATCTTTTTGCGCGCTGACAAAAGCTTCTTCCAGCTGGCGCAGAGCAGGCATCAGGATTTGTGGCACGTACATGCCGCCAAACTCACCAAAATACGGGTTAAGTAATGTTGTCATTGTTCCTTTCCTTAATATGCGCGCAGCGTCTGGAAAACCGAGGCCAAAAGGCGTGCGTCTTTAATGCCCGGTTGCGACTCTACAGCAGAATTAAAATCAAGCCCGGCGCAGCCGGTTTGTGCCGCTTCCACGCAGTTATCTGCGCCTAAGCCACCCGCCAGCAGGACGTTGCCAAGCGATTGACCATTTAACAGTGACCAGTCGAAACGTTGCCCGCTTCCACCCTGGCCGTTGTCGAAAACATATTTATCGACGTGCTGAAAATCGCGCGCGGGAAGAGTTTCACCGACGCTCAATGCTTTCCAGATGGCAACGTTAGCGGGCAGCACGTCACGCAGTGCGTCGATATATTGCTGATCTTCATTACCATGCAGTTGCACTGCTGCCAGCGATAACGCGTTAGTTTTGTCCACCACATCGGCAATATCGTGATTGCGGAACACACCAACATACTGCAACGGTGCCGCAGCCATCACTTCCTGCGCCTGTTCAACGCTGACGCAACGCGGTGATGTCGCAACAAAAATCAACCCACCGTAAATCGCGCCCGCGTCATAAGCTGCTTTAGCATCTTGCCCACGCGTCAGGCCACATACTTTATTCTCACCCAGCAACACCCGGCGCACGGCGGCGTTCAAATCGTCATGGGCCATCAACGCCGAACCAATCAGAAAACCGTTAGCGAAGTGGCTTAACTCGCGCACCTGAGCGTAAGTATTGATGCCGGATTCGCTGATTACCGTCACGTTGTGCCCCAGTTTCGGCGCAAGCTCGCGGGTACGGTTGAGATCAATCGACAAATCACGCAGATCGCGGTTGTTGATGCCAACGACTTTTGCCCCCAATGCAATGGCGCGCTCCAGTTCCTCTTCATTACTGACTTCGGTCAGCACACCCATCTCCAGACTGTGGGCGACGGCTGCAAGCTGGCGATATTGTTCGTCATCCAGTACTGAAAGCATTAATAAGCAGGCATCGGCCTGGTAATAGCGCGCCAGATAGATCTGGTAAGGATCGATAATAAAGTCTTTACATAAAATCGGCTGCGGGGCGATTTGGCTGACGATGGGGAGGAAATCAAAGCTCCCCTGAAAATATTTCTCATCGGTCAGCACCGAAATTGCCGAAGCGTAATGCTTATAAATCGAGGCAATGCGTGCCGGATCGAAATCATCACGGATCACGCCTTTTGACGGCGACGCTTTCTTGCATTCCAGAATAAACGCCGTGCGTGCACCCTGCAGCGCATCATAAAAATGTCGCGTGCTCGGCTGAACCTCATTCTGAAAACTGGCCAGCGATTGCTGCTGTTTGCGGGCTTCTACCCAAATCGCCTTGTCTGCGACGATTTTCGCTAAAACGGTTTGCATCATTTACCCTCGTGCCGCCAGTGCGGTGACTCTGTCGTAAGCGGAACCACTGCGCAGTACCTCAAGAACGGTTTGCGCATTGGCTTGCAGATCTTCATGGCCATGCAGGCGCATTAACATGGCGACATTCGCCGCGACGGCTGCTTCATGGGCGGCGTCGCCTTTACCTTGTAACAAGCGTGTTAAAATGTCACGGTTTTCTTCCGGTGTTCCGCCAGCCAGTTGCTCCTGGTGGTAGGGCGTCAGGCCAAAATCTTCAGCGGTCAGTTGATAGCTTTTAATTTCACCATCGTGCAGCTCGGCAACAATGGTCGGAGCGTGTAAGGAAACTTCATCCATTCCACCGCTGTGCACCACCGCTGCACGTTGATACCCCAGCACGCGCAAGGTTTCGGCAATTGGCAGCACCAGTTCCGGGCTGTAGACACCAATTAACGCCAGCGGAGGATGCGCCGGGTTAATCAGTGGCCCCAGCACGTTGAACAGGGTGCGAGTTTTCAGTTGCTGGCGAACCGGCATCGCGTGGCGGAATCCGGTGTGATATTTCGGCGCAAAGAGGAAACAGACGCCTAATTCATCCAGCGCCTGGCGCGATTTATCGGCATTCATATCAAGATTAATACCGAACGCCGCCAGCAGATCCGACGAGCCAGATTTACTGGAGACGCTGCGGTTACCGTGTTTCGCCACTTTCAGCCCACAGGCCGCGGCGACAAACGCACTGGCGGTAGAAATATTGATACTGTTGCTGCCGTCACCGCCGGTGCCGACGATATCGGCAAACAGATAATCAGGGCGCGGGAACGGCGCGGCGTTTTCCAGTAGCGCCGTTGCTGCTCCGGCGATTTCGTTTGGGTGCTCGCCGCGAATTTTCATGCTCACCAGCGCCGCCGCGAGCTGTTCTGGCTTCAGCTCGCCACGTACCACCGCTGAAAAAAGCTGGTGGCTTTCTTGTTGGCTAAGCGTCTGTGCCTGATACAGTTTTTCCAGAATCGGTTGCAGCGTGTTGGTTGGCTCTAGTTTCTGCTGCGCCCAGGCCAGCGTTTGTTCCAGCAGGCGAGCGCCCTGAGTGGTAAGAATGGATTCCGGATGGAACTGGAACCCACAAACGCGATCCGCATCGTGACGCACCGCCATCACCATGCCATTAAAATGGGCGTTGATGGTTAAACCTGCCGGAATGTTACTGCCAACCAGCGAGTGATAACGCGCCACCGGCAGCGGGTTTGTTAATCCGGCAAACATCGCCTGACCGTCATGTTCAATGCTCGACGCTTTACCGTGAAGAATTTCGCCCGCCTGACCGACATAGCCCCCGTAAGCTTCGACAATCGCCTGATGTCCGAGGCAAATGCCAATGATTGGCAGCTTACCGCGCAGGCGGGTGAGGAGTTCCGGCATACAACCGGCTTCGCTCGGCACACCGGGGCCAGGAGAAAGCATCAGTACCGGATTGCTCATCGTCGCCAGGCGTTCAATTAAGGTCTGCGCCGGAATATGGTTGCGGTAAATCACCACGTTATGACCATTGCTGCGCAACTGATCTGCCAGGTTGTAAGTAAAAGAGTCGATATTATCGAGCAGCAGAATGTCAGCCATCAGAATGTCTCCTGTGCATGATGCGCGGTGGCAATAGCGCGCAGTACAGCGCGGGCTTTATTACGGGTTTCGTCGGCTTCCGACTGCGGAACAGAATCAAGTACCACGCCAGCACCGGCCTGCACGGTGGCGACTCCGTTCTCTACTAGCGCCGAGCGGATCACAATGCAGGTGTCGAGATCGCCATGCGCGGTGAAATAACCTACTGCGCCGCCGTAGCTGCCGCGTCGACGACCTTCCGCTTCGGCAATTAACTGCATAGCGCGTACTTTCGGCGCACCGCTTAACGTCCCCATATTCATACAGGCGCGATAAGCGTGCAGGGCGTCGAGATCGTGGCGCAGCTCACCGACCACGCGGGAGACCAGGTGCATCACGTAAGAGTAACGGTCAACTTTGGTGAGATCGGCGACGTAGCGGCTGCCGGGGGTGCAAATGCGTGCCAGATCATTACGGGCGAGATCCACCAGCATCAGATGTTCAGACAGCTCTTTATGATCGGTCCGCATTTCCAGTTCGATGCGGCTGTCGAGGTCTCTGTCCAGTGAACCATCGGCACGACGACCGCGTGGACGTGTTCCGGCAATTGGGTAGATCTCAATCTGGCGGCTGGTGGCGTCATACTTGAGCGAACTTTCCGGTGACGCGCCAAACAGGGTGAAATCATTATCCTGCATAAAAAACATGTACGGGCTGGGATTACTCTTTTTCAGCACGTAATAGGCCGCCAGCGGTGACGGGCAGGGCAGAGAGAAACGGCGAGATGGCACCACCTGGAAAATTTCTCCGGCGCGAATCGCTTTTTGCAACAAACGCACTACGCCACCGAACTCTTCATCGCTCTGGTTACATTCACAACGCATATGCGGCACGGAAACCACCGGCAGCGGCGGCGCGTCTTCGGTCAGTCGCTGGCGCAACTCGTGCAGGCGCGTAGTGAGACGCTGTTTTTCTTCTTCATTGGGAGCAAACAGGCTTGCCTGAATGCGGGTGCTTTTTTTCTGATGGTCAATCACCATCAGCGTTTCAGCGAGATAAAAACAGAAATCAGGGCAGTTATTTTCCGCTACCAGTTGCGGTAAATCTTCAAATCCCGCCACAAGGTCATAAGAGAACAGCCCGCCGAAGAACATTGCTTCTCGTTCTTCCTTCGGTACATTCAACAGATTCTGTAATAAGCGGAAAGCGTCAAAAACCGAAAGGGAGCATAAGCGGGCGTCTTCATCCAGCAGTGGACTGACAGGGGGGAAGCGCAGCACACGGCAGTTTGGTGATTGTTCATTTTCCACACCCGCAGGCAGGGCGTTATCCAGTAGTGTCAGCAGGGCTTCGCCATTGCCAGAAAGCGCCTGAATTGTGACAGTGTCACCTAAAGCTGTAATGCGCAGCGCACTGTCTACCAGCAGCAGGCTTTTTAAATCATCTTTGCTGTCGATATCTGCGGATTCCAGCAGCAGCGTTGCTGGACGATCCCCACACAACTGGTGAAAAAGCGCGGTGGGATTATCGCGATAAGCGCCTTCGCAGGTTAACAATTCGAGAGTCGGTTTTTGTGTTTGCATTGTTATTCTCTAATTTTGTTCAAAAAAAAGCCCGCTTATAAGGCGGGCTGGGTATCTGATTGCTTTACGCATGGTGAATACACTGCCCGTTTCAGGAAGTGCGCCACCAACCTTTCAGTACGAAAATCGCTTTCATTGTCGATACCCTTTTTACGTGAACTTGCGTACTAGTTAACTGGTTCGGCGGTTAATTGTCAACAGCTCATTTCAGAATATTTGCCAGAACCGTTATGATGTCGGCGCCAAAAACATTATCCAAAACGGGAGTGCGCCTTGAGCGACACGAATTACGCAGTGATTTACGACCTGCACAGCCATACCACAGCTTCCGATGGCTGCCTGACGCCAGAGGCGTTGGTGCACCGTGCGGTCGAGATGCGCGTCGGCACTCTGGCGATCACCGACCATGACACCACAGCTGCAATCGCGCCAGCAAGAGAGGAAATTTCACGTTCGGGACTGGCGCTGAATCTTATTCCCGGCGTGGAAATTTCCACGGTCTGGGAAAATCATGAAATTCATATTGTCGGGCTGAATATTGATATTACTCATCCGCTAATGTGTGAGTTCCTCGCGCAGCAGACAGAACGGCGCAATCAGCGGGCGCAGCTAATTGCTGAAAGACTTGAAAAAGCGCAAATACCAGGGGCGCTGGAAGGCGCGCAACGACTGGCGCAGGGCGGTGCGGTGACGCGCGGTCATTTTGCTCGTTTCCTGGTGGAGTGCGGCAAAGCCAGTTCAATGGCGGATGTCTTTAAAAAGTATCTGGCGCGCGGGAAAACCGGATACGTTCCGCCACAGTGGTGTACAATAGAACAAGCTATTGATGTCATTCATCATTCTGGCGGTAAGGCGGTGCTTGCTCATCCTGGGCGGTACAATCTTAGTGCTAAATGGCTGAAAAGATTGGTTGCGCATTTTGCCGAACACCACGGCGACGCGATGGAAGTCGCGCAGTGCCAGCAATCGCCCAATGAACGTACCCAGCTGGCGACACTTGCCCGCCAGCATCATTTATGGGCATCACAAGGATCTGATTTTCATCAGCCATGCCCGTGGATCGAACTGGGTCGTAAACTCTGGCTGCCCGCAGGCGTTGAAGGCGTCTGGCAGCTATGGGAACAGCCGCAGAACACCACAGAGAGGGAATTATGAGCCAGTTTTTTTATATTCATCCTGATAACCCGCAGCAACGTCTGATCAACCAGGCGGTGGAGATCGTGCGTAAAGGCGGGGTGATTGTTTATCCAACCGATTCCGGCTACGCACTCGGCTGTAAAATTGAAGATAAAAACGCGATGGAGCGTATTTGTCGTATTCGCCAGCTGCCGGACGGTCACAACTTTACCCTGATGTGTCGCGATCTTTCTGAACTTTCGACCTATTCATTCGTGGATAACGTTGCGTTTCGTTTAATGAAAAACAACACGCCGGGCAACTATACCTTCATCCTGAAGGGGACGAAGGAAGTGCCACGCCGTCTGTTGCAGGAAAAACGCAAAACCATTGGGATGCGTGTGCCTTCTAACCCGATTGCGCAGGCGTTGCTTGAGGTATTGGGCGAACCGATGCTTTCCACATCGCTGATGCTACCGGGCAGCGAATTTACCGAATCCGATCCGGAAGAAATTAAAGACCGTCTGGAAAAACAGGTGGATTTGATTATCCACGGCGGCTATCTCGGGCAGAAACCGACAACGGTCATTGATCTTACCGATGATACGCCGGTCGTGGTGCGTGAAGGCGTGGGTGATGTGAAGCCTTTCTTATAAAAAATTGCGTTCCACGGATGGAAGATTATGGCAGGGATATATCGCTGCATTTTGCTGTTGATAGTTGGGCTTTTTTTCTCTTCGTTGAGTTATGCGAAAAACACGGAGATCCCTTCATATGAAGAAGGGATCTCGCTCTTTGATGTTGAAGCCACTCTGCAACCGGATGGGGTGCTCGACATCAACGAGAACATTCATTTTCAGGAGCGAAATCAGCAGATTAAGCACGGGTTTTATCGTGATTTACCCCGACTATGGATGCAGCCTAATGGTGACGCGGCGCTGCTGAACTATCGCATTATTAGCGTCACCCGTGATGGCGTTCCTGAACTCTGGCATCTTGACTGGCATATCGGGTTAATGAGTATTGTCGTGGGCGATAAACAACGTTTCTTGCCTCAAGGCGACTATCATTATCAAATTCATTATCAGGTTAAAAATGCTTTTCTACGCGATGGTGACTCTGACCTGCTAATCTGGAACGTGACCGGTAACAACTGGCCGTTTGAAATTTATAAGACCCGATTTTCACTCAAGTTCTCTAATATTGCGGGTAATCCATTTAGTGAAAGCGATCTCTTTACCGGAGATGAGGGCGACACATATCGAAATGGCCGCATCCTTGAGGACGGAAGAATTGAATCCCGCGATCCGTTTTATCGTGAAGACTTCACGGTTCTCTACCGCTGGCCTCATGCCTTGCTGGATAATGCCCCGGCACAACACACGACGAATATCTTTAGCCATCTTTTTTGGCCCTCAACATCGTCTCTTATCATTTGGTTACCGTGTTTGCTCCTGGCGTGTGGATGGTTATATCTCTGGAAGCGCAGGCCGCAATTTACGCCGGTAGATGTGAGTGAAACCGATGTCATTCCGCCAGATTATACGCCCGGCATGTTACGTCTCGATGCGAAACTGGTTTACGACGATAAAGGTTTTTGTGCCGATATCGTAAATCTGATTGTGAAAGGAAAAATTCATCTGGAAGATCAGTATGACAAAAATCAGCAAACCCTGATTCGTGTTAATGAAGGCGCGACCAGAAATAATGCGGTATTACTGCCCACCGAACAGTTATTACTGGAAGCGCTACTTCGTAAAGGCGATAAGGTCGTTCTTACGGGGAGGCGCAACAGAGTCTTACGCAGAGCATTTTTACGGATGCAGAAATTTTATCTGCCGCGTAAAAAGTCTTCGTTTTACCGACCTGATGCGTTTTTGCAAGGGGGCGGAATGGCGATATTGGCGGTCATTCTCTACGGTAACCTGAGTCCCGTAGGTTGGGCAGGAATGAGTCTGGTGGGCGATATGTTTATTATGATCTGCTGGCTTCTTCCTTTTTTATTTTGTTCCCTTGAGCTTTTGTTTGCCCGCGATGATGACAAGCCTTGCGTTAATCGTGTAATCATCACTTTGTTTTTACCACTGATTTGTTCAGGCGTGGCCTTCTATTCTCTCTATATCAATGTTGGAGATGTATTCTTTTACTGGTACATGCCGGCGGGTTATTTTAGCGCTGTTGTCCTGACCGGTTATCTCACTGGCATGGGGTATATTTTTCTGCCAAAGTTTACCCAAACTGGGCAGCAACGTTATGCCCACGGTGAAGCTATCGTTAACTATCTTGCACGTAAAGAGGCAGCAACGCACAGTGGGCGGCGGCGGAAAGGGGAAACACGGAAGCTGGATTACGCGTTGTTAGGTTGGGCTATATCGGCAAATTTGGGGAGGGAATGGGCGTTACGCATCGTTCCTTCGCTTTCTTCGGCGATTCGCGCTCCAGAGATTGCCCGTAACGGCGTTTTATTCTCATTACAGACGCACCTGAGTTGCGGGGCCTATACCAGTTTGTTGGGGCGGAGCTATTCCGGTGGTGGTTCTGGCGCTGGTGGTGGTTGGTAATAAAGCCGATGTTAATCGAAACAAGCTTTAACCATAAAGATCGTGTATGATGTTCCGCCTCAAAGGCAGGCCAGCTACGGCCTGAAGAGTTCAAACAGACTTTACTATCAGTGAGTCAGATGTAAGTTCTGACTCATTGTTGCACAAAAGCATACCAGACGCCTGGGAAGGCGACACCAAAAGGAAGCTCAATGAGCGAAAAGTTACAGAAAGTGCTGGCGCGTGCCGGCCACGGTTCTCGCCGTGAAATCGAATCTATTATTGAAGCCGGTCGTGTGAGTGTTGATGGCAAAATTGCTAAACTCGGCGATCGCGTTGAAGTTACCCCTGGGCTGAAAATCCGTATCGATGGTCATCTGATTTCGGTACGTGAGTCCGCTGAACAAATTTGTCGCGTTCTGGCCTATTACAAACCAGAAGGTGAGTTGTGTACCCGTAACGATCCGGAAGGGCGTCCAACGGTGTTTGATCGCCTGCCAAAACTGCGTGGCGCACGCTGGATTGCCGTAGGTCGTCTGGACGTTAACACCTGTGGTCTGTTGCTGTTCACCACCGATGGTGAACTGGCAAACCGTTTAATGCATCCAAGCCGTGAAGTTGAACGTGAATATGCCGTGCGTGTATTTGGTCAGGTTGACGACGCGAAACTGCGTGATTTAAGCCGTGGTGTGCAGCTGGAAGATGGTCCGGCAGCCTTTAAAACCATCAAGTTCAGCGGCGGTGAAGGGATCAACCAGTGGTACAACGTGACTCTGACCGAAGGCCGTAACCGTGAAGTTCGTCGTCTGTGGGAAGCGGTTGGCGTGCAGGTAAGTCGCCTGATCCGTGTGCGTTACGGTGATATTCCACTGCCGAAAGGTCTGCCACGCGGCGGCTGGACGGAGCTGGATCTCGCCCAGACTAACTATCTGCGCGAACTGGTGGAGCTACCGCCAGAAACCAGCTCTAAAGTCGCTGTAGAAAAAGATCGTCGTCGCATGAAGGCAAATCAAATTCGACGTGCGGTGAAACGTCATAGCCAGGTGAGCGGCGGTCGTCGTTCTGGCGGACGTAATAATAACGGTTAATTAAGATAAGTATAAAATAAAGGCCCTGCGGGGCCTTTTCTTCATTTGAAGCATGATAAATAGTCGCAGTATTTTAATTTAATTTCATACTTGCTTATGAATAATGCCCGGAAATAGCCACATTACTATTTAATTATCTGAGATAAACTCAACGTTAAGAGGTGGGTTATGATTAGATATAGTGGAATATTTCTATCGCTGTTAATGCTTTCAGGTTGTGCAACTGAAGCATTGAAAAACGAACAAGCTGAAACTGTTATTACTGTGGGTAACAAAGCGGTGGCAGCGAATGCAAGTTTCTTTAAACAATATTATGCTTCTCGTGAAAACTTCCTTGTTAATTTCTATGCAACTAATCCGGATTGTGCCCTGCGACCTGATTATGCCATAGATATAGGCGGTGATGGTAATGGAGGGAAATTATGCCAGCGTCCAGGGCCAAATACAAAACAAGTACAATTAGTCCCTTTCGAGAAAGAAAAATTACTGGCTTCAATGGAAGTCATTAATAGCATGAGCGCTTATGTAGAACTTCTGACTGAGGATATGGCAACAACGGAAAGTCAGCAAGTGGCATTACTTAAACAGGCTCTGGATCACGCAAACAACGCACAAACACTACTTGGTGTTTCACATAGCAAAGATTTAGCTCAGTCTGCAGCGGCGGTTAAAGATTTAGTAAATTATTTCAATGACTTATATATAATAAAAGTCAATTCTGGAAAAATAGGTAAAACGGTAGATGAAAACTGGGTAAGACTTATAAAGAATATGACAGTTTTGCGTAATGATATTTATACAAAAAGCAACAAGATTAAAAATTATACCTTTGCGAATGTGCATGATAATATGTTTTATTATAATACGGCATCTAAAAACTCTAAAAATACAGAGTTTAACACGCTGAAAAACAGGAAAGAGTTTCTAAGTTCAGTAATCAATGTGAATGAAACCAGGCTACAGGCATCGGCACCTGCCATGCCTGCGATTGAGGCTTTAAATGCCTTTATAGATAAGGGTGATTATCTGAAAAGCTTATACGTTAATAAAACACGCACGGCAGCTGAACAAAAAAGGTTAAATGAGATATTACGCGCACAGGTCATTAGTGGGTTAAAGGCGTCTGAGGGGCTGGCAAAATTACTTATTGCCAGCGGAATAATGTTATAGGAGGCTTTTTATGAACGATGTGCAAAATCGTAGGATACTGGCATTACTTGATATGCTGTATAATACCTTGGGCAATAAAACCACATGCAATGTTTGTCATAAATATTTTATCCATATCCTCACAGTTATGAACAACCTGACGATTAACTATGGTACTGAAACTTCGCCAGAGTTAGCCGAGATAAATTATGACGATGCTAATGCGTTAATTACTGAATTGATATTATTTATTGAAGATGTTGACGCTGAGAATCATGAAACATATCAGAGACATTTTAATGAGATTACACGCATTCTGAATTTTGCTATTGCCGCTTGAATATAATTATGATTAAAGCACCTCAAGAGGTTTCTTTTGAGGTGCTTTCACTTAGTAATCGATCCCTATCTGCGCTTTTACGCCAGCATCAAACGCATGTTTCACGGGGCGTAACTCACTTACCGTATCCGCCAGTTCAAGAATATCCCGATGACAACCACGCCCCGTGATAATCACCGTCTGCTGATCTGGACGTTCATTTAACGCCTGCACCACTTCTTCCAGTGGCAAATAGTCATACGCCACCATATAAGTCAGCTCATCGAGCAAAACCATATCCACTGAGGGATCTGCCAGCATCCGCTTTGCATGTTGCCAGACTTCACGGCAGGCGGCGGTATCAGACTCGCGATTTTGCGTATCCCAGGTAAAGCCCGTTGCCATCACCTGAAACTCAACGCCATGTGGCTCCAGCAAATTGCGCTCGCCGTTAGGCCAGGTACCTTTAATAAACTGCACGACCCCCACTTTTTTGCCATGGCCAACCGCGCGAGTTGCGGTACCAAATGCCGCGGTGGTTTTGCCTTTTCCATTGCCGGTAAAGACGATGACAATGCCACGCTCATCCTGCGCTTGCGCCACGCGAGCATCAACTTTCTCTTTAACACGCTGCTGACGCTGTTGGTAGCGTTCATCACTCATTGGGATATTCCTGGTTTGCGGCCCGGTTGGGCGTCAAAGGTCATGCCGGTTTTACGGCGGCTGTCATCGCCCATCAGCCATAAATAGAGTGGCATGATATCGGCGGGTGTTTTGAGTTTCTGTGGATCTTCGGTGGGGAAAGCACTGGCACGCATTGCAGTACGTGTACCGCCGGGGTTAATGCAGTTGACGCGCAGGCGCTGCTGATATTCATCGGCCAGCACTTGCATCATTCCTTCGGTGGCAAATTTCGACACCGCATATGCGCCCCAGTTGGCACGCCCCTGACGCCCAACGCTTGATGAGGTAAAGACCAGCGAACCGGCGTCCGATTTGAGTAATAAAGGAAGCAGTGCCTGGGTGAGCATAAAGGTGGCATTAACGTTGACCTGCATGACGTCCTGCCAGACCTGCGGATTTTGTTCGTGCATTGGGCAAACATCGCCGAGCAATCCGGCGTTATGCAGCACGCCGTCCAGACGCGGGTAATTAACAGCAATACGCTGTGCCAGTTGTTGGCAGTCTTCGGACGTACAGGTCAGCAAATCGAGAAGAAACCATTGCGGCTGGCGTCCTGTCTCTTCGAACATGCTCTGGGCCACCTGACGTAATTTTTCTTCGTTCCGGCCCAGCAGAATGACCGTCGCGCCATAGCGCGCATAAGTTAAAGCGGCTTCACGACCAATGCCGTCGCTGGCGCCTGTCACCAGGATAATACGATCATTGAGTAAATCTTGTTTTGGTTGGTAATGCATGGCTACTCCCCGACGACATCAACAGTCGCGCTGCCAGTGTACTTTATGACTTTGGGGTTTTATGCCTGAAACAGGAGGGCATTTCAATCAGCCTGGGGCGATAACGCCGTAAAATGAATACTTTGTCATACTTTCGCCGCAATAACATCTCTGCGAGACGGCTTAACATGCCTGTTGTAAACTGTGAGCCAAAGCGTTGTTTAACCAAGGTGGGACTCGTGGAATTGTTGTCTGAATATGGTTTGTTTTTGGCGAAAATCGTCACCGTTGTGGTGGCGATTGCGGCTATTGCCGCCATTATTGTCAATGTTGCTCAACGTAATAAACGCCAGCGTGGCGAGTTACGAGTCAACAATCTCAGCGAACAGTATAAGGAGATGAAAGAAGAACTGGCTGCGGCGCTGATGGATCCACATCAGCAAAAACAGTGGCACAAAGCGCAGAAGAAAAAGCACAAGCAAGAAGCGAAGGCAGCGAAAGCAAAAGCCAAACTGGGCGAGGTGGCAGCCGAAAGCAAGCCACGAGTCTGGGTGCTGGATTTCAAGGGCAGCATGGACGCCCATGAAGTGAACGCGCTACGTGAAGAGGTTACTGCGGTACTCGCGGCATTTAAACCGCAGGATCAGGTCGTTCTGCGTCTGGAAAGCCCCGGAGGCATGGTACATGGTTACGGTCTGGCGGCTTCACAGTTGCAGCGCCTACGCGATAAAAATATTCCTTTAACCGTTACGGTAGACAAAGTGGCTGCCAGCGGCGGTTACATGATGGCCTGTGTGGCGGATAAAATTGTTTCAGCGCCGTTTGCAATTGTTGGCTCTATTGGTGTTGTGGCGCAAATGCCCAACTTTAACCGCTTCCTGAAAAGCAAAGATATTGATATCGAACTGCACACTGCCGGGCAGTATAAGCGCACACTGACAGTGCTGGGTGAAAACACCGAAGAAGGGCGCGAGAAATTCCGCGAAGAACTGAACGAAACGCATCAGTTATTTAAAGATTTTGTGAAGCGTATGCGTCCGTCTCTGGACATTGAAATGGTGGCAACCGGTGAACATTGGTACGGACAACAGGCGGTAGAGAAAGGGCTGGTTGACGAAATCAATACCAGTGATGAAGTGATCCTTAGCCTGATGGAAGGTCGTGAAGTGGTCAATGTACGCTATATGCAGCGTAAACGGTTGATCGATCGATTCACTGGCAGCGCGGCAGAGAGCGCCGACCGATTGTTGCTACGCTGGTGGCAACGCGGGCAAAAGCCGTTGATGTAAAAGATAAACGCGAGGATAAAACCTCGCGTTTTGCTTTAATCGACCAGATGGTATTTTTCCGAGAGCACATGGGCCAGGTGTTTGAACATATTAAACACCGCGGTGCTTTTCGCTGTCGGCAATCCTTGTTCATCTAAAAAATAATCGCCACTAAACACCAGCACGCCATTACGCTGCGTGACGCCGGTGGCTTCAATCCCTGCGAGCGTATCCTCATGCTCACGTATGATTTTGTTAGCCTCTTTCAACAGCGTTTCGCGGTCGATGGGTTGTGTCTCTTTGTTCATTATTTACTCCTTAAACAAGGACATTAGTCTACGCCAGGCATGGCTTGCAGACAAATATACCACGCTGACGGCAAGAGCGCCTTACTGGCAACTTTGGATTTTGCATGCTAATAAAGTTGCGTAACGGATTTTATCAGGTACAGTGTGACGCTTTCGTCAATCTGGCAATAGATTTGCTTGACATTCGACCAAAATTACGTCGTGCTATAGCGCCTGTAGGCCAGACCTGTTAACTCAGTCACCTGAATTATCGTGAACAGAGTCACGACAAGGGGTTGATATCCGCAGAGAGCGAGTCCATATCGGTAACTCGTTGCCAGTGGAAGGTTTATCAATGTGCGACGCATTCCTGGAAGAATCAAATTAGGTAAGGTGAATATGGGTAAAGCTCTTGTCATCGTTGAGTCCCCGGCAAAAGCCAAAACGATCAACAAGTATCTGGGTAGTGACTACGTGGTGAAATCCAGCGTCGGTCACATCCGCGATTTGCCGACCAGTGGCTCAGCTGCCAAAAAGAGTGCCGACTCTACCTCCACCAAGACGGCTAAAAAGCCTAAAAAGGATGAACGTGGCGCTCTCGTCAACCGTATGGGGGTTGACCCGTGGCACAATTGGGAGGCGCACTATGAAGTGTTGCCAGGTAAAGAGAAGGTCGTCTCTGAACTGAAACAACTGGCTGAAAAAGCCGACCACATCTATCTTGCAACCGACCTTGACCGCGAAGGGGAAGCCATTGCGTGGCACCTGCGGGAAGTGATTGGTGGCGATGATGCGCGCTATAGCCGAGTGGTATTTAACGAAATTACGAAAAACGCGATTCGTCAGGCATTTAACAAGCCAGGTGAGCTGAATATCGATCGTGTTAATGCCCAGCAGGCGCGTCGCTTTATGGACCGCGTGGTGGGGTATATGGTTTCTCCGCTGCTGTGGAAAAAAATTGCTCGTGGTCTGTCTGCCGGGCGTGTGCAGTCGGTGGCGGTCCGCCTGGTGGTTGAACGTGAGCGTGAAATTAAAGCGTTCGTACCGGAAGAGTTCTGGGAAGTGGATGCCAGCACGACCACGCCATCCGGCGAGGCATTGGCTTTGCAGGTGACTCATCAGAATGACAAACCGTTCCGTCCGGTCAATAAAGAACAAACTCAGGCTGCGGTAAGTCTGCTGGAAAAAGCGCGCTATAGCGTGCTGGAACGTGAAGACAAACCGACCACCAGTAAACCTGGCGCTCCTTTTATTACCTCTACGCTGCAACAGGCTGCCAGCACCCGTCTTGGTTTTGGCGTGAAAAAAACCATGATGATGGCGCAGCGTCTGTATGAAGCAGGCTATATCACTTACATGCGTACTGACTCCACTAACCTGAGTCAGGACGCGGTAAATATGGTTCGCGGTTATATCAGCGATAATTTTGGTAATAAATATCTGCCGGAAAGTCCGAATCAGTACGCCAGCAAAGAAAACTCACAAGAAGCGCACGAAGCAATTCGTCCTTCTGACGTCAATGTGATGGCGGAATCGCTGAAGGATATGGAAGCGGACGCACAGAAACTTTACCAGTTAATCTGGCGTCAGTTTGTTGCCTGTCAGATGACCCCGGCGAAATATGATTCCACCACGCTGACCGTTGGTGCAGGCGATTTCCGCCTGAAAGCACGCGGACGTATTCTGCGCTTTGATGGCTGGACGAAAGTAATGCCTGCGCTGCGTAAAGGCGATGAAGATCGTATTTTACCGGCAGTCGATAAAGGCGACTCTCTGTCGCTTGTTGAACTGACTCCGGCACAGCACTTTACCAAGCCGCCAGCCCGTTTCAGCGAAGCCTCGCTGGTTAAAGAACTGGAAAAACGTGGTATTGGTCGTCCGTCTACCTATGCGTCGATTATTTCGACCATCCAGGATCGCGGCTATGTGCGTGTGGAAAACCGTCGATTCTATGCGGAAAAAATGGGTGAAATCGTAACCGATCGTCTGGAAGAAAATTTCCGCGAATTAATGAATTACGACTTCACCGCGCAGATGGAAAACAGCCTCGACCAGGTGGCAAATCACGAAGCGGAGTGGAAAGCCGTACTGGATCACTTCTTCTCGGATTTCACCCAGCAGCTTGATAAAGCGGAAAAAGATCCGGAAGAGGGCGGTATGCGTCCAAACCAGATGGTTTTGACCAGCATTGATTGCCCTACCTGTGGCCGCAAAATGGGTATTCGTACAGCGAGCACCGGGGTATTCCTTGGCTGTTCTGGCTATGCGCTGCCGCCGAAAGAGCGTTGCAAAACCACCATTAATCTGGTGCCGGAAAACGAAGTACTGAACGTACTGGAAGGCGAAGACGCTGAAACTAACGCCCTGCGCGCCAAGCGTCGTTGCCCGAAATGCGGCACGGCGATGGACAGCTATCTCATCGATCCAAAACGTAAGTTGCATGTTTGTGGTAATAACCCAACCTGCGATGGTTACGAGATCGAAGAGGGCGAATTCCGCATTAAAGGTTATGACGGCCCGATCGTTGAGTGTGAAAAATGTGGCTCTGAAATGCACCTGAAAATGGGGCGTTTCGGTAAATACATGGCCTGCACCAACGAAGAGTGTAAAAACACGCGTAAGATTTTACGTAACGGCGAAGTGGCGCCACCGAAAGAAGATCCGGTTCCGCTGCCAGAATTAGCGTGCGAAAAATCGGATGCTTATTTCGTGCTCCGTGACGGCGCTGCTGGAGTGTTCCTGGCTGCCAACACCTTCCCGAAATCTCGTGAAACGCGTGCGCCGCTGGTTGAAGAGCTTTATCGCTTCCGCGACCGTCTGCCGGAAAAACTGCGTTATCTGGCGGAGGCTCCGCAGCAAGATCCAGACGGTAATAAGACAATGGTTCGCTTTAGCCGCAAAACTAAACAGCAATATGTCTCTTCGGAAAAAGACGGAAAGGCAACTGGCTGGTCAGCATTTTATGTTGATGGCAAATGGGTTGAAGGGAAAAAATAACCTTTAAGTCTGTCAGGTTTTTATAAACAAAGGGTCGCAAAAGCGGCCCTTTTTCATTGCATATTATTTTTTCTACATACCTATACACTAAAGCTATAAATGATATAGTGGTTATAGTTATCACTTTTTTTATTATTAAATCGTATTAGTCACCCGCCAGGTGTGGCGAAAAAACGATGTTCTGATGGCGTCTAATTGGATGGTTTAACATGAAATTACAACAACTTCGCTATATTGTTGAGGTAGTCAATCATAACCTGAATGTCTCCTCAACGGCTGAAGGACTTTACACATCACAACCCGGGATCAGTAAGCAAGTCAGAATGTTGGAAGATGAACTGGGCATTCAAATTTTTTCCCGTAGCGGTAAGCACCTGACGCAGGTAACCCCCGCAGGGCAGGAAATTATCCGTATTGCTCGTGAAGTGTTGTCAAAGGTCGACGCCATTAAATCGGTAGCCGGTGAACACACCTGGCCTGATAAAGGTTCGCTGTATATTGCCACTACCCATACTCAGGCACGTTATGCGCTGCCAAATGTCATTAAAGGCTTTATCGAGCGTTATCCTCGAGTTTCTTTGCATATGCATCAGGGCTCGCCGACACAAATTGCTGATGCAGTCTCTAAAGGTAATGCTGATTTCGCAATTGCCACGGAAGCCCTGCATTTATATGAAGATTTAGTGATGTTGCCGTGCTACCACTGGAACCGGGCCATTGTGGTAACCCCGGATCATCCTCTGGCGGGAAAAAAGGAAATCACGATTGAAGAACTGGCGCAGTATCCGCTAGTAACCTATACCTTCGGCTTTACCGGCCGTTCCGAACTGGACACAGCGTTTAACCGCGCAGGGCTGACACCTCGTATTGTCTTCACAGCAACTGATGCTGACGTCATTAAAACCTACGTTCGTCTTGGGCTGGGAGTAGGGGTCATTGCCAGCATGGCGGTCGATCCGGTTTCAGACCCCGATCTGGTGCGTGTCGATGCACATGATATCTTCAGCCACAGCACAACTAAAATTGGTTTTCGCCGTAGTACGTTTTTACGCAGCTATATGTATGATTTCATTCAGCGTTTTGCGCCGCATTTAACGCGAGACGTCGTTGATGCCGCCGTAGCACTGCGTTCCAATGAAGAAATTGAAGTCATGTTCAAAGATATCAAATTGCCAGAAAAATAATTACCCACGTTATTTCCGGCATCTTTTTATGTGACAAAGGTGCCGGAATATATTCTCTATTCCTTTTTATTTGTTAGTCGCTCACAATATAAATATCCACAAAATTTTTATGGCAAATCGAGCATAAAGTAGTGTCTATTTATCCGCGTTGCAAACTCCACTCTTCAAATATCTATTTCAGGTCAAAAGATTGAATTATTCACTGGAAACGATTCGTAAATTTGCTGGATTTTTGACTAAAGTTTCATTAGGATTTGTCCTATCATTTGATTAATTATACCAATCGTTTAGCGTCTTTCTGATAAGTGATGGCGATTATATGAGGTTAGCAATGCCTTCTGGAAATCAGGCCCCCCGCCGGGACCCTGAATTAAAACGCAAAGCCTGGCTTGCGGTATTTCTTGGTTCTGCGCTCTTTTGGGTGGTTGTCGCACTGCTGATTTGGAAAGTGTGGGGATAACTATGGTCGTTCAGGAGCAACATCAGGAGCCGTCACCATTATGTCAGCAGAATGACAATGCAACGGAAACGAAACGGGATTGTTCCGTCGTTATACCCCATAGCTGGAAACTAACACCGCAACAGCAAGCCTTTATAGAGATGTTTGCTGAAGATGATCAGCAGAAACAATAATTATCATCATTTTTGTTCCCCAATATATTAATGAATATAACGGCTTTTATTACACCACAGCAATAACAGGTTGAGTTATCTCAACATAAAGTAATAACTGTTAAGGGTGTAGCCTATGATCACTACAAATACGAAATACTGGTCCTGGATGGGCGCATTTTCTCTGTCGATGCTCTTCTGGGCTGAACTCCTCTGGATCGTTACTCACTGATCCCTGACCCCGCTGCGGCGGGGTTTTCTTTTGCTTTGCCACACGTTTTCTCCTCTTTTATCAATTTGGGTTGTTATCAAATCGTTACGCGATGTTTGTGTTATCTTTAATATTCACCCTGAAGAGAATCAGGGCATCGCAACCCTGTTATTAAGGAGGAGCTATGTCGTCAACCCTACGAGAAGCCAGTAAGGACACGTTGCAGGCCAAAGATAAAACTTACCACTACTACAGCCTGCCGCTTGCTGCCAAATCACTGGGCGATATCACCCGTCTGCCTAAGTCGCTCAAAGTTCTGCTCGAAAACCTGCTGCGCTGGCAGGATGGCAATTCGGTCACCGAAGACGATATTCATGCGCTGGCGGGATGGCTGAAAAATGCCCATGCCGACCGCGAAATTGCCTACCGTCCAGCCAGAGTGCTGATGCAGGATTTTACCGGCGTACCTGCTGTTGTTGATCTTGCGGCGATGCGGGAAGCCGTAAAACGTCTCGGTGGCGATACCGCAAAGGTGAATCCGCTCTCACCGGTCGATCTGGTGATTGACCACTCGGTGACCGTCGATCGCTTTGGCGATGATGAGGCATTTGAGGAAAACGTACGCCTGGAAATGGAGCGCAACCACGAGCGTTATGTGTTTCTGAAATGGGGGCAACAGGCGTTCAGTCGTTTTAGCGTTGTGCCACCAGGCACTGGGATTTGCCACCAGGTGAACCTTGAATATCTCGGCAAAGCGGTGTGGAGTGAATTGCAGGAGGGGGAGTGGATTGCTTATCCGGATACGCTCGTTGGCACCGACTCGCACACGACCATGATCAACGGTCTTGGTGTGTTAGGCTGGGGCGTTGGTGGAATTGAAGCGGAAGCGGCGATGTTAGGTCAGCCAGTTTCCATGCTCATTCCTGATGTGGTGGGCTTTAAACTCACCGGTAAACTGCGTGAAGGCATTACCGCCACCGACCTGGTGCTGACCGTTACTCAGATGCTACGTAAACATGGCGTAGTAGGTAAATTCGTCGAATTTTACGGTGATGGTCTGGATTCACTGCCACTGGCGGATCGTGCAACCATTGCCAATATGTCGCCGGAATATGGTGCGACCTGCGGCTTCTTCCCAATCGATGCTGTCACTCTCGATTACATGCGGTTAAGCGGCCGTAGTGAAGACCAGGTTGAACTGGTTGAGAAATATGCTAAAGCGCAGGGGATGTGGCGGAACGCAGGTGATGAACCGGTGTTTACCAGTACGCTTGAATTGAATATGAACGACGTAGTCGCTAGTCTTGCCGGTCCAAAGCGTCCACAAGATCGTGTTGCGCTGCCTGATGTGCCAAAAGCTTTTGCCGCCAGTAACGAACTGGAAGTCAACGCCACGCATAAAGATCGCCAGCCAGTCGATTATGTTATGAACGGGCATCAGTATCAGTTGCCTGATGGTGCGGTGGTTATTGCTGCGATAACGTCGTGTACCAACACCTCTAACCCCAGCGTGCTGATGGCGGCCGGATTACTGGCGAAAAAAGCCGTCACCCTGGGGCTGAAACGACAACCGTGGGTCAAAGCGTCTCTCGCGCCTGGCTCGAAAGTGGTTTCTGACTATCTGGCAAAAGCCAAACTGACGCCGTATCTTGATGAACTGGGCTTTAACCTTGTGGGCTATGGTTGTACCACCTGTATTGGTAACTCTGGTCCGTTGCCCGATCCTATCGAAACTGCGATCAAAAAGGGCGATTTAACCGTTGGCGCGGTACTGTCTGGCAACCGTAACTTTGAAGGACGTATTCATCCGCTGGTTAAAACCAACTGGTTGGCTTCGCCGCCGCTGGTGGTTGCCTATGCACTGGCGGGCAATATGAATATCAACCTGGCTTCCGAACCTCTGGGGCACGATCGTAAAGGCGATCCGGTATATCTGAAAGATATCTGGCCATCGACTCAAGAGATTGCTCGCGCTGTTGCGCAAGTCTCCACTGAAATGTTCCGTAAGGAGTACGCGGAAGTTTTCGAAGGGACTGCGGAGTGGAAGGAGATTAAGGTTGTACGATCAGATACCTACGGATGGCAGGATGATTCGACCTACATTCGCTTATCGCCTTTCTTTGATGAAATGCAGGCAACCCCTGCGCCAGTGGAAGATATTCACGGCGCGCGAATTCTGGCAATGCTGGGGGATTCGGTTACCACTGACCATATCTCTCCGGCAGGCAGCATTAAGCCTGATAGTCCCGCGGGTCGATATCTACAAGGTCGTGGTGTTGAGCGTAAAGATTTTAACTCCTACGGTTCGCGTCGTGGTAACCATGAAGTGATGATGCGTGGCACGTTCGCCAATATTCGCATTCGTAACGAAATGGTGCCTGGTGTTGAAGGGGGGATGACGCGCCATCTACCAGGCAATGATGTTATCTCTATTTATGATGCGGCGATGCGCTATCAGCAAGAGAAAACACCGCTGGCGGTAATTGCCGGGAAAGAATATGGGTCAGGTTCGAGTCGAGACTGGGCGGCAAAAGGCCCGCGTCTGCTCGGTATTCGCGTGGTGATTGCAGAATCGTTTGAACGTATTCATCGTTCGAATTTAATCGGCATGGGTATTTTGCCGCTGGAGTTCCCGCAAGGTGTGACGCGTAAATCGTTAGGGCTGACGGGGGAAGAGAAGATTGATATTGCCGATCTGCAAAATCTGCAACCTGGCGCTACGGTTCCTGTGACACTAACGCGAGCTGATGGTGTGCAGGACGTTGTGCCGTGCCGTTGTCGCATCGACACTGCAACAGAATTAACCTATTACCGGAATGACGGTATTTTGCATTATGTCATCCGTAATATGTTGAAGTAATTCAACTTTAGTTGCCGGATGTGGATCATCCGGCAAATATATTAAGTCTGTAGCGAACAGGGTTATTTGTTGAACAAATGGCCCATTTTCTCGGCTTTAGTATCGAGATAGTGTTCATTATTTGGGTTACGGCCAACAATCAACGGCACGCGCTCAACAATGTTGATACCCGCTTCGGTCAGAATTTCGACTTTTTTCGGGTTGTTGGTTAACAGACGGACTTCATTAACGCCCAGTAACTTGAACATGTCGGCGCAGAGGGTGAAATCACGTTCATCAGCGGCGAAACCTAACTGATGATTGGCCTCTACAGTATCGTAACCTTGATCCTGTAACGCATAAGCACGGATTTTATTCAACAAACCGATGTTACGTCCTTCCTGACGGTGGTACAGCAAAATACCACGGCCTTCTTCGGCAATATGCGTCAGTGCCGCTTCAAGCTGGAAGCCGCAATCGCAGCGCAAGCTGAACAGGGCATCACCGGTCAGACACTCAGAATGGACGCGTGCCAGGACAGGAGTATGTCCTGAAATGTCGCCATAAACTAACGCGACATGATCGTGTCCGGTTGCCAGTTCTTCAAATCCCACCATCAGGAAATCGCCCCATGGGGTTGGCAGTTTGGCTTCTGCCACACGTTTAAGCTGCATGAAATTCTCCAGATAATGCTGGTTCTGTATTGGCTTATTTTGCCATAACGCGAAGGGGTTCTCCTAATCACGACGCGCCAATCGTTCACTGAATGGCACAAATCTGTCAATTTTTACTGGAGCAGGCATTTTCAGTTATGATTGTGGGAATTATAAAAAGGAGAGGCCATGCGTTCGATTGCCAGACGTACCGCAGTGGGAGCTGCACTATTACTTGTAATGCCGGTAGCTGTATGGATTTCTGGCTGGCGTTGGCAACCAGGAGATCAAAGTTGGCTGTTAAAAGCGGCCTTTTGGATCACTGAAACCGTTACTCAGCCCTGGGGCGTCATTACACATCTGATTTTATTCGCTTGGTTTCTCTGGTGTCTGCGTTTTCGCCTCAAAGCCGCAATTATGCTGTTTACCATTCTGGCTGCGGCGATCCTCATTGGACAAGGCGTGAAATCCTGGATAAAAGATAAAGTTCAGGAGCCGCGCCCCTTTGTGATATGGCTGGAAAAAACACATCATATTCCGGTTGAGGAGTTCTACACTTTAAAACGTGCGGAACGCGGAAGTTTAGTGAAAGAACAGTTGGCTGCAGAAAATAATATACCGGGCTATTTACGCTCTCACTGGCAGAAAGAGACGGGTTTTGCCTTTCCTTCCGGTCACACGATGTTTGCTGCCAGTTGGGCGCTGCTGGCCGTTGGGTTACTGTGGCCGCGTCGGCGAACGTTCACCATTGCACTCTTGCTGGTTTGGGCCACGGGAGTCATGGGAAGCCGCCTACTGCTCGGGATGCATTGGCCGCGTGATTTGGTGGTGGCTACATTGATTTCGTGGGCGCTGGTGGCGGTGGCAACCTGGCTTGCACAACGAATTTGTGGGCCATTAACACCACCTCCGGAAGAAAATCGTGAGATAGCGCAACGAGAAGAAGAAAGTTAACGCTGGTTGATTTTCTGATTTTCGCCCTTAAATCACCAACAATGCACGTAGTTGCCATTTCGCAGTCGGCGTGAAAATGGTACTTTAAAGGGCTATTGCGGTAAGTTGACCATAATTTATGCGCTCTAACCACATAACGGGAAGTAATGTGAAATATTTACTCATTTTCTTATTGGTGTTGGCGATTTTCGTGATTTCGGTCACGTTAGGTGCGCAGAACGATCAACAGGTGACGTTTAACTATCTGTTAGCGCAAGGGGAGTATCGTATCTCTACTTTGCTGGCGGTATTGTTTGCTGCGGGTTTTGCTATCGGTTGGTTAATTTGCGGACTGTTCTGGCTGCGAGTTCGTGTTTCTCTGGCGCGTGCTGAACGTAAAATAAAGCGACTGGAAAACCAGCTTTCACCCGCGACTGATGTGGCGGTAGCGCCGCATGCGTCAGTGGCGAAGGAATAACCTTCTATGCTGGAGTTGTTGTTTCTGCTTTTGCCTGTAGCCGCTGCCTATGGCTGGTATATGGGCCGCAGAAGTGCGCAACAAAACAAGCAAGATGAAGCCAATCGCCTGTCACGTGATTACGTGGCGGGGGTTAACTTTCTGCTTAGCAATCAACAAGATAAGGCGGTGGACCTGTTCCTCGATATGCTCAAAGAGGACACCGGCACCGTTGAAGCCCACCTTACGCTCGGAAACTTGTTCCGATCCCGTGGCGAAGTCGATCGCGCAATTCGCATCCACCAAACCTTAATGGAAAGCGCCTCGCTGACCTATGAACAGCGCCTGTTGGCAATTCAGCAACTGGGTCGTGATTACATGGCTGCCGGATTGTACGATCGTGCGGAAGATATGTTTAATCAATTGACTGATGAAACTGACTTCCGTGTTGGCGCTTTGCAACAACTCCTGCAAATCTACCAGGCCACCAGTGAATGGCAAAAGGCGATCGATGTCGCCGAACGTTTGGTTAAACTGGGTAAAGATAAACAGCGGGTCGAAATAGCTCATTTCTATTGTGAATTAGCTCTTCAATACATTGCCAGCGAAGATCTCGATCGTGCCATGACGTTGCTGAAAAAAGGGGCGGCGGCCGACAAAAACAGCGCGCGCGTATCCATCATGATGGGGCGTGTTTTTATGGCCAAAGGCGAGTATGGCAAAGCGGTCGAAAGCCTGCAACGCGTTATTTCTCAGGACAGAGAACTGGTCAGCGAAACGCTGGAAATGCTGCAAACCTGCTATCAGCAGTTGGGTAAAACTGACGAATGGGCAGAGTTTCTCCAGCGAGCGGTGGAAGAAAATACGGGTGCTGATGCTGAACTGATGCTTGCTGACATCATTGAATCGCGTGACGGGAGCGATGCAGCTCAGGTTTACATTACGCGGCAGTTGCAACGTCATCCAACCATGCGCGTGTTCCACAAATTGATGGATTACCACCTCAATGAAGCGGAAGAAGGGCGTGCAAAAGAGAGCCTGATGGTGCTGCGCGATATGGTTGGTGAGAAGGTACGCAGCAAGCCGCGTTATCGCTGCCAGAAGTGTGGTTTTACCGCTTATACCCTCTACTGGCATTGTCCGTCCTGTCGGGCCTGGTCGACCATTAAACCAATTCGTGGTCTGGACGGTCTGTAGTTTTTAAAAAAAATCAACTTTAGTTACAACATACTAATGGCTGTTATCAACATATGTGCTTCGGTAACGCCTGCATGGAAAAGCCTGACAGGGGAGAAATCGCAACTGTTAATTTTTTATTTCCACGGGTAGAATGCACGCCGTTTACCTTTTTCGCGCCACTTCCGGTGCCCATCATCAAGAAGGTCTGGTCATGACGTTAACTGCTTCATCTTCTTCCCGCGCTGTTACGCGTTCTCCCGTCGTTGTTGCCCTTGATTATAATAATCGTGATGCTGCGCTGGCATTTGTCGACAAAATCGACCCACGCGATTGTCGTCTGAAAGTTGGCAAAGAGATGTTTACTCTGTTTGGGCCACAGTTTGTCCGTGAACTGCAAGAGCGTGGTTTTGATATCTTCCTTGACCTGAAATTTCACGACATTCCCAACACAGCAGCGCACGCCGTGGCCGCAGCGGCTGACTTAGGTGTGTGGATGGTGAATGTTCATGCATCTGGCGGGGCGCGTATGATGACCGCTGCTCGTGAGGCGCTGGTTCCGTTTGGCAAAGACGCGCCGTTGTTAATAGCGGTAACTGTGCTGACTAGCATGGAATCAAGCGATCTGGCGGATCTCGGCGTGACACTGTCACCAGCGGATTATGCAGAGCGTCTGGCGGCGCTGACACAAAAATGTGGTCTTGATGGCGTGGTGTGTTCTGCCCAGGAAGCCGTTCGTTTTAAACAAGCGTTTGGTCAGGACTTCAAACTGGTTACGCCGGGTATTCGTCCTCAGGGGAGTGATGCTGGAGACCAGCGCCGCATTATGACGCCAGAACAGGCGCTGGCAGCTGGGGTTGATTATATGGTGATTGGTCGCCCGGTGACGCAATCTGCGGATCCAGCGCAAACGCTGAAAGCGATCAACGCCTCGTTACAGCGGAGTGCATAATGAGTGATTCCAACAGCCGTCTGGTCTATTCAACGGAGACTGGACGTATCGATGAACCGAAAGTGGCCCCTTTACGCTCTAAAGGTGATGGCGTTGTGCGTATTCAACGTCAAACCAGCGGTCGCAAAGGTAAGGGTGTTTGCCTGATTACTGGTGTTGATCTCGATGAAGCTGAACTGATAAAGCTAGCGGCAGAACTGAAGAAAAAATGCGGCTGCGGAGGGTCAGTAAAAGAAGGAATTATCGAAATTCAGGGAGATAAGCGTGATTTATTAAAATCAATGCTTGAAGCGAAAGGCATGAAGGTAAAACTCGCCGGCGGTTAACAAAAAAAGCCACGAAAATATTCCGTGGCTTTCGTTTATTTTACAGTGTGTATTATTCAGTTATTTCGTACTGAACAGAGTTAAGCGTATTATAATTGCGAGTCGCTAATCGACATTTATTTACGATTATTTACCGACCTGGTGACCGATAATACCACCGACTGCTGCACCGCCTAACGTACCCAGCGTGCTGCCATCAGTCAGTACTGCGCCACCTAAAGCACCTGCACCCGCACCGATTGCGGTATTACGATCTCGTTTAGACCAGTTAGAACAGGCACTCAGAGACATAGCCAGCGTAATCGCCAGAACAGCCGCGGTCATTTTTTTGCTCGTTACAAACATAATACTCTCTCCTGAATTATACTCTCTCCTGAATTTATGATTCACGGAAGTAAGCTCTCTTTAACTATAATAGTTAAGACGCTTTCTGAAAAAGTTATTTTCCGTGAAATCCTCTCGCGCAGGGTTATATCACGCAGGTGACAGTCACTTCCTGTTATATCGCTAATGTTAAGTTTACAACTTTGAAGTTTTAAGGACAGGTAAATAGTCTTAATTAACAGCCAGGAATCATCTTAGAGCGGATGATTTGCGAAAGTGCAAATCATCCGTAGAGGAGGGGAAATTAATTGTCGACGACGTGAACTGTCAGTCTATTATGCTCAAGATGCAACAGGTGGCTGGCAGGTATCTTCGAGTCGGTAATGACCCGTTTGATTTTCTCAACAGGGCCGATGGAGTAAGAATGTACGGCACCAAATTTTGAGCTGTCCGTCAGAACTATTGCTTCGCACTCTTTTTCCAGCACTGCATTGACTACGTCGGTACGCATCATGTCGCGTCCAGTAAATCCAGTTTCAGGTTGCCAGCCATCAATACCAATAAATGCCTTACTGAAATGAACCTGCTGGATACACTGACGTGTCAGAGGGCCAACCATGCTTTCGCTTTTCTTCTGGTACACGCCACCAAGTAAAATGACTTCACAGGGGGCGTCTTTCAACAAATGCGCAATGTAGCTGCTAACCGTAATGATGGTAACATCTTTCTTCTGTTCGCCTAACGTGCGAGCCAAAAGGGCATTGCTGCTGCCATTTTCAATAAAGATAGTTTCACCTGACTGAACCAGAGAAGCCGCAAACTCGGCAAGTTTACGCTTCAGCGTATAATTACTCATCATCCGGGTTTCAACATCATCGCTATCAAGCGAAACTGCAAAACCATGCGCGCGGCGCAGATAACTCAGTTTTTCGAGGGTGTTGAGATCCTGGCGAATAGTAACTTCAGAAACACCAGTGGCTTTTGCCAGTTCGGTTACGCTAACCTGACCCTGGTCAATGACCATCTGTAGAATTGTTTGTTGTCGGGAATTCATCGCTGTAATTCTTATAACGTTATAATATTCAATAAAAAAGCTGACGCGCCTGGCATCCTTTTCTGCTAAATGGAAAGCCTGAAAGCACGACTGTTAAATCTCCCACGGTGCCTTCGGGATGTCTGGCGTAGATGCAGCAACCTGGCGCAAGAGTTCTGCTTTTAGTATCTCGAGATTATGGATCGCAGAGTGGTGATCGCCCGCCACAAGGATATCTAACACAATATCAATACGTTCGGCAACGCGCTGGGCATCAAATTCAGACATGAGGGTATCCTTATGGCAAATAAAGGCAAAAATGAATAATGCAAAAATTGCCACTAAAAGAGAAGCGTATAGTGGCAAAGGCCAATTTTCATTCAAGAAAATGATGTGTGATAAGATTATATATCGCTAATTATATACATTCGTCTCTTTATAAGCGTTTCAGGTAACGTTTAAACCAACGTTCAAAGGCCACGGCAGGCATTGGTTTGGCAAACAAAAATCCTTGCCTCTCATTGATGCCGTTTTTGGTTAAAAAGGCATCTTCTTTTGTGCTTTCCACGCCTTCGGCGATGACTTGCAGATTCAATGCCTGGGCGACGGCGACAATCGCGCGCACTAATGACTGCGAGACAGGTTGTTTGTGAATATTACGGACAAAAGCTTGGTCAAGTTTAATCGCATCGATGGGAAAACGGGCCAGTTGCGAAAGCGAAGAGTAACCGGTGCCAAAATCATCCAAATGCACTTGCGCGCCTAACTGACTAAATTGCTGAATGACGGAGAGGGCGAGTTCATCATTTTCTATCAGACAGCTTTCAGTTAACTCGATATCAATAGGGCAGTATTCAAAATTCAGTTCTTGAAGAACCTGCTTCAGATCGGTAAAAAGAGTTTGATCGGCAAACTGGCGAGCAGAGATGTTCACCGCTACCCGCAGATTAATGCCTTTATCACGCCATTTCGCCACCTGACGCACCACATCGAGAATCACCCAACGTCCTAATGGAACAATTAGCCCAGACTCTTCTGCATAGGAAATAAAGTCTAACGGGGGAATGAGTCCGCGTTCAGGCGACTGCCAGCGCACCAACGCTTCCAGGCTTCGAACTTCACCGCGCCAGGTGATTTTTGGTTGATAATGAATAACTAACTGATCGTTTTCCAGCGCTTTACGCAGGTTGGTATCAAGCCAAAGATATTCGAAAACACGTTGGTTCATTTCTGGCGAAAAAACACAGAACTGTCCGCGCCCACCTTCTTTTGCGGTGTACATTGCGGTGTCGGCATGGCGAATAATGGCTGCGCTGTCCATACCATGTTGTGGCGAAAGTGAAATACCGACGGAACAGCCAGTATAAACTTCAATTAAACCAATACGGAAGGGTTGGCGAAGCCGGGTTAAAATACGTGATGCCATCGCTTCCAGTGCGCTTTGTGATGTATTGGGTGCCAGCACCAGAAACTCATCCCCGCCAGGACGCGCCAGCACCTGATCCTGTTCAAGGCAGCTTAAAATGGCCAGTGACACCTCACGTAACAACTGGTCGCCAAATAAATGCCCGTAAGCGTCGTTTACCTTTTTAAAATTGTCTAAATCAAGATATACAACACCAACCTTACAGTCGTTAGCTTGATCAATGGCATGATCGATTAACGCCTGCATGGCGTTACGATTCGGTAGTCCAGTGATGCTGTCGGTATTTGCCAGTATGCGAAGTCGTTCCTGGGCGCGACGCTCTTCGGTAATATCGGTGCCGGAACAGATTAAATAGATCTCATTTTTGCCGCTACCGCTGTGCACAAATTTGTTGCGAAACAGAAATAGCCGTTGACCGTTGCGCGTTGGTATCCAGAGCTCAATTTCATAAGCATTACCACTGCGAAAAAAGCCTCGGTTATTGCGGCTGGATGCCGCAGCTTCACGACGGCTCATAAACAGCTTAAATACGCTTTGACCAATGACATCGTGCTCTTTGAAACCTGTGTATTCTTCACATAATCGGTTAAACCGTTGGATATTTCCCCGGCTGTCAAGAATGACTATCGCGGAATGAGCTTCAGACACTACCTGTTCAGCAAAAGAAAGCCCATGCGATAAATCGCGGGCTACTGCAAGTGTGTCATGCCATGCAGACGCGTTGCCGCCCCATTCGCGTTTATTGATTTTTCGTCCAACCAGATGCACAGAAACATCGCTCTCATTGACGGTCAGACTCATCATCAGGCTGGAAGTGATGACCGTCATTTCCCTGATGCGAGCAGCCTGTTCAGCAGTTAACTGCAAAGTACGTTCAGGTTCTGTGGTTTCGGTGGTGGAAAAGCGCAAAACATCGCTGCTTTCCGATAAACGCCAGTATGGATTGTGCGATCCGAGAAAGTTGTACAACGTTGTGGACTCCCTAACTGTTTTCATGAAGCGTGTCTTCCGGTTAACAGCAGAGTTCGCGATTAAAAGAAAGGTCCAACATGAATTACATAAAATTAGCGACGGCTAAACGTATTGTTTTATTTATATATTTATTTGTAATCCAGTTTTGGAAAAACGCCAGTTTACAAACGAAAGTCTGTGAAAAAAATCTTGGGGGATAAAAACGAATGCGGAGACGAGTAAGGTAAACGGCCCATCCGTAATGAATGGGCCGCAAAAGAATATTACGCTACCGGACGAGCAATAATGCTGCGAGTTTCCATACGAACTTCGGCAATAGTGACGTCGATAACATCGGTTACCTTGTAAACCGTTTCACCTTTAATTTGCACGGTGCCATTTTCCTGACTGCAAACCAGTTCGTCGCGTACGGCGTGTAAGAATGGCGCAGGAATAAAAGCGATAGCGCCATTATCAACCAGACGCACGCGCATGCCGCCACGGCTGATATCGACAATTTCTGCCGCAAAACGGGTGTCGGTCCCGGCTTTGTCTTTCAGGAAGCGTGCGTATAACCAATCACCGACATCACGTTCCGCCATCCGGTTGAGACGACGACGCTCGGCCATTTGAACGGTGATCTCATCCTGCGGACGCGTCGCCGTTTCGCCTTTGATGACCGCTTTCAGCAGACGATGGTTGATCATGTCGCCATACTTACGGATTGGTGAGGTCCAGGTGGCATACGCTTCCAGACCGAGGCCAAAGTGAGGGCCTGGCTCAGTGCTGATTTCGGCAAAGGACTGGAAACGACGAATACGGCTGTCGAGGAAACCGGTCGGTTGCGCATCCAGTTCGCGACGCAGCTTGCAGAAACCATCCAGCGTGAGCACTTCTTCAGCATCGACATGCAGACCGTGCGTTTTTAGCAATGCTGCCAGCGCTTCAGCATTTGCCGGATCAAAGCCCATATGCACGTTATAGATACCAAAACCGAGCTTATCGCGCAGTACGCGGGCAGCACAAATGTTAGCAGCAATCATCGCTTCTTCGACGATACGGTTGGCAATACGACGAGGCTCGGCGACGATATCCAGCACTTCACCTTTTTCACCGAGAATAAAACGGTAATCCGGGCGATCTTTAAACACCAGTGCATGGTTATGGCGCCACTCGCCGCGACGCTGGCAAATTTGCGCCAGAAGGCGAATTTGTTCGGCAATGGCCTCACTTTCTGGCTGCCAGTCGCCGGTGTTTTCCAGCCAGTCGGAAACCTGGTCATAAACCAGTTTCGCTTTGGACTCGATAGTCGCGGCAAAGAACTCGATATTGTCTTCAATGGTGCCATCTGCGGAGAGCGTCATCCGACACGCCATTACCGGGCGAATTTCATTGGCGCGTAGGGAGCAGAGATCGTCGGAAAGCTCACGCGGCAGCATTGGGATGTTGAAACCTGGCAGATAGTTGGTGAATGCACGAACTTTTGCCGCTTTGTCCAGTTTGCTACCTTCTGCAATCCACGCGGTTGGATCGGCAATCGCCACGATCAGTTGCAGTTTGTCATCCGGGAGCGCCTTCGCGAAGAGGGCGTCATCCATATCTTCCGTGCTGGCGCTATCGATGGTGACAAAATCCAGTGCAGTCAGATCTTCGCGCACCAGACCTTCGTCGAGCATTTCAGTAGCAACGCCGTTCGGCGCTTCTTTTTCCAGGTTATGACGTGCCAGAGTTACCCACCACGGCACGAAGTGATCGTCGCCAAAAGTGATGTACTGCGTGAGTTCTGCATAGAAAGAACGATCGCCTTTCAATGGATGACGGCGCATTTCGGCAACTGCCCAGTCGCCTTCTTTAAATTCATGTGTCAGGCCACGGGCTGCGCGGCAAGGAATGGCATCTTTCAATAATGGATGATCAGGGACAATGGCCAGACGGTCATTCTTGCCCTGAACTTTACCCACGAAGCGGGTTAGAAAAGGTTCAACCAGCTCTTCTGGTTCGGCAGATTCACGATCTTTTTCGCTGTGGATGACTGCGATAATTCTGTCGCCATGCATCACTTTTTTCATTTGCGGCGGCGGAATGAAATAACTTTTCTGTGCATCGACTTCCAGGAAGCCAAAGCCTTTTTCAGTGGCTTTTACCACCCCTTCAGCGCGGGGCGTCTGGGAATGCAGTTGCTGTTTAAGCTGCGCTAGCAGCGGGTTGTCCTGAAACATAATTGTCTATTTTGGTGGCCATTAGAGCGGCTGACAGTTTTACGCGATTCTGTCTGACGCAGCAAGGTTAATATGTTTCACCCAACGCGATTTTTAAGCGATTGATCCAGCCACAAAGCCCGCTCCATACCAACAAATTAATAACCTGTGTTGATGATATTTCGTGTTCGAGTAATGGGCTGAACTGGGCGGCGCTAAAGCGATCGGGTGCTCGGGTCAGCCATTGTATCGCCTGAACGGTAGCGCGCTCAACACAATGGCTATCAGCCCACCGATTAATTTCATTTTCGCCCTGACGTAGAATGAGGATTGCCTCTTTATATTCTGTTGTTGAATATGTTTGGCTAGCGAAGCAAGCGGCGCTGCCATTAATCCGCGCGGTTAACAACGTCGCAAGTTGATGGTTGGTTTTGGCGCTAACCAATGTGCTGGCGAATAGCTCCTCAAGGCGTGAAAGTAGAGCTGGGTGAAGATTGAGTATTTCGGTCAGTTGGCTGAGTTCAACCGACGAACTGTTCACCGCATCTTCACATGATTTTTCTACGGCGTAGCAGGTACGCCAGCGAGTTGATTCATTCGCAAACAGTGATGCATCGGCGTAGTTTTGCATCTCCAGACCGGGTAGCCAACGAACTGGTTGCTCAAGATAAGCCTGCAATGAGGCAATCACTCGCGCCTGAAAACCGACAAAGCCAATAATTTGGGTAATGAACACACAGTCCCAGGCGGTAAGGCCGACATCTTTAAGATGCTCACGGGATCGACCGTCGATAATAGATGGAGAGAAGGCCAGTTGGCGGGCATATTGTGTGATTTGCGCCAGCCGATGATTACTTTCCCTGGAGGAATCCGGTCCGGGAAGTGGTGTCAGGCGCGCGGAATAGTAGTTGCACAACCGCTGGACGCCGCAGACCTGGGCAACAGTCAGAGCTGTAGACAGGCGTTCATAAGCGGTGAATGTCTGCAAGCGGGTCACGGCCAGCTGATCCGGGAACAATGTTCCAGCGAGTGCACGTGCGGGTGCCAGCCATGACTGAAAGGGGGCCAGCGTTTGTTCCTCAAGAATCACGTCGAGCAAAAAAGGGTCGTTGACCTTTGCGGCTTCGGGTACAAGTGGCAGAACGTTATGCTCTGAAGTGCTGGATTGGATTTCATGATACCAATGGCTTTTGCCTGAACTGTGGCGTTGTTCCATGGGCGCTCCTTGGTCATAACGGAAATCGTTATCCTGACGCAAGGCGGGAAGGGGAGAAAGACGGATCGGCGATAACAAATATCAGAAAGGTATAACAGAGAAAACGGGCGGCAGAACGCCGCCCATCTTGACCAACAGAACGATTATTTCAGTTCCAGTTCGTTCATTGCAGCGATGCTGAAACCGCCGTCAACGTGGACCACTTCACCGGAGATACCGGCAGAGAGATCGGAGCACAGGAACGCTGCGGAGTTACCCACATCTTCGATGGTAACGGTACGACGAATCGGCGTAACGGCTTCGCAGTGCGCCAGCATTTTACGGAAGTCTTTGATGCCGGAAGCGGCCAGCGTACGGATCGGACCTGCGGAAATGGCGTTAACACGCACACCTTCCGGCCCCATTGCGTTGGCCATATAGCGCACGTTAGCTTCCAGAGACGCTTTTGCCAGACCCATAACGTTGTAGTTCGGGATAGCGCGCTCAGCGCCCAGATAGGAAAGGGTCAGCAGAGCAGAGCCCGGATTCAGCATGGAGCGGCAAGCTTTTGCCATTGCAACGAAGCTGTAGGAGCTAATGTCGTGGGCAATTTTGAAGCCTTCACGAGTTACGGCGTTAACATAGTCGCCATCCAGCTGATCGCCAGGTGCAAAACCAATAGAGTGTACGAAACCGTCAAATTTCGGCCAAACTTTACCCAGTTCAGCGAACATGGTGTCGATGCTGGCATCTTCGGCAACATCGCACTGCAGAACGATGTCAGAACCTAATTGAGCGGCAAATTCTTCTACGCGGCCTTTCAGTTTGTCGTTCTGGTAGGTGAATGCCAGTTCAGCTCCTTCGCGGTGCATCGCCTGAGCGATACCGTAGGCGATGGACAGTTTGCTGGCAACACCGGTTACCAGAATGCGCTTACCGGAAAGAAAACCCATAGCTTTAATCCTTATTGTTGATGCTTGTTGTGCCTGAAAATCAGGCGATTCGTCGTTTTAGTAAACAGTACGAACAGATAAACGGTTATTATAATCAACCTGGCTGTGGGTGGCTATAGTTGCGCTTTCTGTACCGGAGAGAATCAGCAGTCCAGAGCATTTTGCGACGCCTGCAAGGGGCAGGTTGTGGAAATATCTTATAGCGTCTGGCTTTAAAACTATTCGTATTACTTCCGGTAAGTTTGATGATAAAACAGACGCGGATTTATCAGGTCCGGCGTTTGTTGTGTCATCGGCGATTAATACTCTGGCGCCAATCAGTCGCTGTCTTATCTCTGACAAATAGCCCCCAAATTAATATTGTCAACTATCTTCACAGAATCTCCACAATCTCTTCATTATCAGAATATACACCATGAATAAGATAAAAATACTTTCCCTCACTTTGGAGAAATGTATAATTGGTAAAAATGAGAATGATCGTTCTCACTAAGTGGAAGGACAGGAGACAGAAATGACCAGCAAGCTGGAGATACGTCACAAACAGCGTCAGGATGAAATCATCAACGCCGCCCGTCGGTGTTTTCGTCGCTGCGGTTTTCACGCCGCCAGTATGTCGCAAATTGCCAGCGAAGCTCAGCTTAGCGTGGGTCAGATATATCGTTACTTCGCCAATAAAGACGCCATTATTGAAGAGATGGTTCGCCGTATCATCGACTTTCGTATTGCCCAGATGGACATTGACGCGCGTACCGATCACTTCCCGGAAGTTCTTGCTTTGCGGAAATCCTTAAATGAGGACGACGACGCGTTGATGCTGGAAGTGGCTGCAGAAGCCACACGCAACCCACGGGTGATGGCGATGCTCGAGGAAGCTGACGCCAGAATGTTCGCTAACGGTTGTGCACATATGAAAAGAATGCATCCCCATCTTAGCGATGAGCACATTCGTTGCTGCGTTGAAGTGCTTGCCACCATGATGGAAGGTACGGTTTATCGTCGCTTAACACCGCAAAAAAGTGATCCCCAACGTCTGCAAAAAATATATCAGGACATTGTTAGTATGTTGATAAATTAATAAGAAAAGAATTAACCGATAGTGGGGGATATTAATCCCCCTTATTTCATTGCGAAATTCATTTCGCGATGCGGGTTCGTTATATCTGAATATCCCTGACATATCCTCATTAATTTTAATGGGGAGGGTATTGTTCACCCTGGAGAAAATAATGAAGTATATAGCAACGTCTGTAGTGGCAATGCTACTCTTATCTGGTTGTGATAATACGCAAAATAACAATTCATCCCCGTCGGAAACAGAAGTGGGCGTTGTTACGCTCAAATCTCAACCGGTTTCGGTAGTCAGTGAATTAACCGGGCGCACCAGTGCGGCACTCAGTGCTGAAGTACGTCCGCAGGTTGGGGGAATTATCCAGAAACGCCTATTTACTGAAGGCGATTTGGTTAAGGCCGGACAACCATTGTACCAAATTGATGCGGCCAGTTATCGGGCGGCATGGAATGAAGCCCGGGCAGCATTACAACAGGCACAGGCACTGGTAAAAGCCGATTGCCAGAAAGCGCAGCGTTATGCCCGACTGGTGAAAGATAACGGTGTCTCACAACAGGATGCTGATGATGCTCAGTCTACCTGCGCACAAGATAAAGCCAGTGTTGAAGCGAAAAAAGCCGCACTGGAAACCGCGCGCATTAATCTTGACTGGACCACGGTAACCGCGCCGATTTCGGGGCGTATTGGCATTTCGTCGGTGACCCCTGGCGCACTGGTGACCGCGTCGCAGGATACGGCGTTAACGACCATTCGTGGTCTGGATACAATGTATGTCGACCTCACTCGCTCCAGTGTCGATTTATTGCGTCTGCGCAAACAGTCACTGGCGACCAACAGTGACACCATGAGCGTCTCACTTATTCTGGAAGATGGCACAATCTACAGCGAAAAAGGGCGTCTGGAACTCACCGAAGTCGCTGTGGATGAGTCTACCGGCTCGGTGACATTACGGGCGATTTTCCCCAATCCACAACAACAGTTATTACCAGGCATGTTTGTTCGCGCTCGTGTCGATGAAGGCGTGATGGAAGACGCTATTCTCGCGCCTCAACAGGGCGTCACGCGCGATGCTAAAGGCAATGCAACTGCGCTGGTGGTGAATAAAGACAATAAAGTAGAGCAGCGAACGCTCGAAACGGGAGAAACGTATGGTGATAAATGGCTGGTGCTGAACGGCCTGCATGACGGCGACCGACTGATTGTTGAAGGTTCCGCCAAAGTAACTTCAGGGCAGACCGTCAAGGCTGTTGAAGTTCAGGCTAATGGAGGCAACGCCTGATGTTTTCGCGCTTTTTTGTTCGCCGTCCGGTCTTTGCCTGGGTTATCGCCATTTTGATTATGTTGGCGGGTATTCTGGCCATTCGCACATTACCCGTCGCGCAATATCCTGACGTTGCGCCGCCGACCATAAAAATTTCAGCCACTTATACCGGTGCTTCAGCCGAAACGCTGGAGAACAGCGTGACCCAGGTTATCGAACAGCAACTCACCGGGCTGGATAATTTGCTCTATTTTAGCTCAACCAGCAGCTCTGATGGTTCGGTCAGTATTAATGTGACCTTTGAACAAGGTACCGATCCCGACACTGCACAGGTTCAGGTGCAGAATAAAATTCAGCAGGCTGAGTCACGCTTACCGAGTGAAGTGCAGCAAACTGGCGTCACAGTGGAAAAATCACAAAGCAACTTTTTGCTGATTGCTGCCGTGTATGACACCACTGACAAAGCCTCCAGTTCGGATATCGCCGACTGGTTGGTCAGTAACGTTCAGGACCCGCTGGCGCGCGTTGAAGGTGTGGGGAGTCTGCAAGTCTTTGGCGCAGAATATGCTATGCGCATCTGGCTTGACCCGGCCAAACTGGCGTCTTACTCGCTGATGCCTTCAGACGTGCAAAGTGCTATCGAAGCGCAAAACGTGCAGGTTACTGCCGGGAAAATTGGGGCATTGCCTTCACCGAATACTCAGCAACTGACGGCGACAGTACGTGCGCAGTCTCGTTTGCAGACGGTGGATCAGTTCAAAAATATTATCGTGAAAAGCCAGTCAGACGGCGCAGTTGTTCGCATAAAAGATGTGGCTCGCGTTGAGATGGGCAGTGAAGATTATACCGCGATCGGCAAACTTAACGGTCACCCGTCTGCCGGGGTTGCTGTAATGCTTTCGCCCGGTGCGAATGCGCTGAATACAGCGACGCTGGTCAAGGATAAGATTGCCGAATTCCAGCGGAACATGCCGCAGGGATACGACATCGCATACCCGAAAGACAGCACTGAATTTATTAAAATCTCCGTAGAGGACGTAATTCAGACACTGTTTGAAGCCATCGTACTGGTGGTTTGCGTGATGTATTTATTCCTGCAAAACCTGCGCGCCACGCTGATTCCGGCGTTAGCTGTCCCCGTCGTTTTGCTGGGCACATTCGGCGTTCTTGCGTTGTTTGGCTATTCGATTAATACCCTGACGTTGTTTGCAATGGTGCTGGCGATCGGCTTGTTGGTGGACGATGCCATTGTGGTGGTGGAGAACGTCGAACGCATTATGCGTGACGAAGGGTTGCCCGCGCGTGAAGCCACGGAAAAATCAATGGGCGAGATTTCTGGCGCACTGGTTGCTATTGCGCTGGTGTTGTCAGCCGTATTCCTGCCGATGGCCTTCTTTGGGGGATCTACGGGAGTAATTTATCGTCAGTTTTCGATAACCATTATCTCCGCAATGCTGCTTTCCGTGGTGGTGGCATTGACCTTGACTCCCGCGCTGTGCGGTTCCGTCCTTCAGCATGTTCCACCGCATAAAAAAGGCTTTTTCGGCGCATTTAACCGCTTTTACCGCCGTACTGAAGATAAATATCAGCGAGGCGTAATTTATGTCCTGCGCCGTGCTGCCCGAACGATGGGTGTTTATGCCGTGCTGGGTGGCGGAATGGCCCTGATGATGTGGAAACTGCCGGGCAGTTTCTTACCCACTGAAGACCAGGGCGAAATCATGGTGCAGTACACGCTGCCAGCTGGGGCGACCGCGGCTCGTACAGCAGAAGTGAATCGCAAGATTGTTGACTGGTTCCTGGTAAACGAAAAAGCAAATACCGATGTCATCTTTACCGTTGATGGTTTCAGTTTTAGCGGCAGCGGACAGAATACCGGGATGGCGTTTGTCTCGTTGAAAAACTGGTCACAACGTAAAGGGGCAGAAAATACCGCCCAGGCTATCGCCTTACGGGCAACCAAAGAGTTGGGCACAATTCGTGATGCCACGGTATTTGCCATGACGCCGCCAGCCGTTGACGGACTGGGGCAAAGCAATGGCTTTACGTTTGAATTAATGGCAAGTGGTGCGACTGACCGTGAAACCTTACTTAAAATGCGTAATCAGTTGATTGAACAGGCTAATCAAAGCCCTGAATTGATTTCTGTGCGCGCCAATGACCTGCCGCAAATGCCGCAATTGCAGGTAGATATCGATAACAATAAAGCCGTATCGCTGGGGTTGAGCTTAAGCGATGTCACCAACACGCTGGCCAGCGCGTGGGGCGGTACTTATGTGAATGACTTTATTGACCGTGGTCGTGTGAAGAAAGTCTACATTCAGGGCGACAGTGAATTTCGTTCCGCGCCGTCAGATTTAGGGAAATGGTTTGTGCGCGGTAGCGATAACGCCATGACGCCGTTCTCTGCTTTTGCCACTACACGTTGGATCTATGGCCCGGAAAAACTAGTTCGCTACAACGGTTCTGCGGCTTATGAAATTCAGGGCGAAAACGCGACTGGCTTTAGTTCCGGCGATGCAATGACAAAAATGGAGGAACTGGCAAACAGTCTTCCTGCGGGAACGACCTGGGCCTGGAGTGGTTTGTCATTGCAGGAGAAACTGGCCAGTGGTCAGGCATTAAGTCTGTACGCAGTCTCTATTCTGGTGGTTTTCCTCTGTCTTGCAGCCCTGTACGAAAGCTGGTCAGTTCCGTTCTCGGTCATTCTAGTGATCCCACTGGGGCTTCTTGGCGCGGCGCTGGCGGCCTGGATGCGTGATTTAAACAACGATGTTTACTTCCAGGTGGCGCTATTAACCACTATCGGCTTGTCGTCGAAAAACGCCATTCTGATTGTTGAATTTGCTGAAGCGGCAGTTGCTGAGGGCCATTCCCTGAGTCGGGCGGCATTACGCGCGGCGCAGACTCGTTTACGCCCAATCATCATGACCTCGCTGGCGTTTATTGCGGGGGTAATGCCGCTGGCGATGGCGACCGGCGCAGGTGCGAACAGCCGTATCGCCATTGGTACGGGCATTATTGGCGGTACGCTGACCGCTACGTTGCTGGCTATTTTCTTTGTTCCTCTGTTTTTTGTACTGGTGAAACGTTTGTTTGCCGGTAAACCGCGCCGTCAGGAGTAAGTTATGTTGCGTCGTTCTCTTATTTTTCTGGTGCTGTTGAGTGCGGGATGTGTCTCGCTCGATCCTCACTACAGCACGCCTGAATCCCCAATCCCGGCGACCTTGCCGGGAGCACAGGGCCAGGGAAAGGCAATCAGCCATGACTGGCAGCAGGTGATCCACGATCCCCGATTGCAGCAGGTGGTGACCATTGCTCTGAACAGTAACCGCGATGTGCAAAAAGCGATAGCTGATATTGACTCCGCACGGGCGCTCTATGGGCAAACTAATGCGTCGTTATTCCCGACGGTGAATGCGGCCTTAAGTTCGACCCGCAGTCGTTCGCTGGCGAATGGTACGGGAACCACTGCCGAGGCTGACGGCACGGTGTCCAGTTTTACGTTAGATCTGTTTGGTCGTAATCAGAGTTTATCTCGGGCGGCGCGAGAAACCTGGCTGGCCAGTGAATTTACAGCCCAGAACACCCGTTTAACGCTGATTGCTGAAATCAGCACCGCCTGGCTGACCCTGGCGGCTGATAACAGCAATCTGGCCCTGGCAAAAGAAACGATGGCCAGTGCAGAAAACTCATTGAAAATTATCCAGCGCCAGCAACAGGTTGGCACGGCGGCAGCGACAGATGTCAGTGAGGCGATGAGTGTTTATCAGCAAGCGCGCGCCAGCGTTGCCAGCTACCAGACACAAGTGATGCAGGATAAAAATGCGCTGAACTTACTGGCCGGTACAACGCTTGCGGAAAATCTGCTACCGGGAACACTGGAAAGCCTGCCGGAACAGATGATAAGCCTGGTTCCTGCGGGAGTGTCATCTGACGTTCTGCTGCGTCGCCCGGATATCCAGGAAGCGGAACATAATCTGAAGAGCGCCAATGCCGATATTGGCGCCGCGCGGGCTAACTTTTTCCCGACGATTTCGCTGACTGCCAGCGCCGGTGTTGGCAGTGACGCATTGTCATCGCTGTTCAGCCACGGAATGCAGGTCTGGTCATTTGCGCCATCGGTAACATTACCGCTGTTCACCGGCGGTAGTAATCTGGCGCAGCTTCGTTACGCAGAAGCACAAAAGCGCGGGCTCATTGCCACCTATGAGAAAACCGTTCAGAGCGCGTTTAAAGATGTCGCTAACGCACTGGCGCGGCGGACCACGCTTGAGGAGCAACTGGATGCACAGCGTCAGTATGTTAAAGCTGAACAACAAACGGTCGATGTTGGCCTGCGTCGTTATCAGGCGGGTGTTGGTGATTACCTGACCGTGTTGACGGCACAGCGCAGTTTGTGGAGCGCACAGCAGGAGCTGCTGGCATTGCAACTGACTGATTTTACGAACCGCATCACGATCTGGCAGTCGCTGGGCGGTGGCATGTCATCACTCAAGTAAGGAATAGTATGGCTAGAGTCTCTCTTTCATGGGCGTTGATTCTTGGTCTTTTAGCCGGTATCGGCCCGATGTGTACCGATCTTTATTTGCCGGCTTTGCCGGAGATGTCAGAGCAACTGGCGGCAACCTCGACCATAACGCAATTAACGCTGACCGCATCACTGATCGGTCTTGGCGTCGGACAACTGTTATTTGGCCCTCTGAGCGACAAAATAGGGCGTAAACGTCCGTTAGTCTTGTCGTTGCTATTGTTTATTATTTCTTCCATTTTGTGCGCGACAACGAACAATATTTACTGGCTGGTGGTCTGGCGTTTTATTCAAGGGATCGCGGGGGCAGGTGGTTCGGTGCTCTCTCGTTCTATTGCTCGTGACAAATATCAGGGAGTAACGCTGACCCAGTTCTTTGCGCTGTTAATGACGGTGAATGGCCTGGCACCGGTGTTGTCGCCAGTGCTGGGCGGTTATATTGTCAGCACGTTTGACTGGCGCACTTTATTCTGGGTGATGGCTGAAATTAGCACCGTACTGTTGCTGGGCTGTCTGTTATTTATCAATGAGACATTGCCAGAAAATAAAAGGGGCTCATCATTGCTATTAACCGGACGAAGCGTGGTGCAGAACCGCCGTTTTATGCGCCTTTGCCTGATTCAAAGTTTTATGCTGGCAGGCTTGTTTGCGTACATCGGCTCTTCGTCGTTCGTGTTGCAGAAAGAATTTGGCTTTAGTCCAATGCAATTTAGCCTGGTGTTTGGCCTTAACGGCATCGGACTTATCATCGCTTCATGGATCTTCTCGCGCCTGGCGCGACGAGTTAACGCGATTATATTGCTGAGAGGTGGCCTGATAGCGGCAATTTTGTGTGCATTGCTCACGGTCTTATGCGCATGGTTGCAGTTACCCATTCCGGCACTGGTGGCATTATTTTTCACCATCGCATTTTGTAGCGGCATCGGCACTGTTGGCGGGGCAGAGGCTATGAGTGCAGTAGGGACGCAGGAATCTGGAACGGCGTCTGCGTTGATGGGGATGAGCATGTTTGTCTTCGGCGGTATAGCCGCGCCATTGTCGGGGCTTGGTGGGGAAACGCTGTTAAAAATGAGCCTGGCAATTATGGTGTGTTATACGCTGGCATTGCTGGTTGCTCTCACCAGAATCGACAATCAAAAGTAATGAATACCTCATTCTGACGGGGATTTCCCCTGTCAGAATGAGGTACCGAATACTAACGATCTTTACGCCACGCATCCGCCGTCAATGCTTCGCCAAAGTGGCCGGAAATTAGCCGTTTGGTGAGTTCGTGCAGCGGCGATGCCAACACATCCGCAGTGCTACCGCGTTCGACAACTTCTCCCTGATGCATGACCAGCACCTGGTCGCTGATGTGCTTCATCATTCCGATATGCTGGGTAACATAAATATACGAAATGCCCTGTTTTTCCTGTAACTCCAGCATCAGATTAATCAACTGCGAACGCATCGACATATCCAGCGAGGCGAGGGCTTCATCGGCAATAATCACTTTGGGGCGTAATATCAGCGCGCGCGCCAGACCAAGACGCTGTTTTTGCCCGGGGGCCAACATATGCGGATAGTAACTGACGTGATCCGGCAGCAGCCCGACCATACGCATCGTTTCAATTATCTGTTTGCGGCGCTGTTCCGGTTCCAGGTCTGTGTTCAAACGCAGTGGAAAATCAAGGATCTGCGAAATACGTTGACGTGGATTCAATGAAGTCGACGGATCCTGAAATATCATGCGAATACGCTGGCTTCGGAAGGAATAATCGCCAAAATGCAGAGGATGATCGTCAATCAATAACTCGCCGCTGGTTGGCTCAATCATTCCTGCCAGCATCTTTGCCAGCGTCGATTTACCGGAACCGTTCTCACCAATAATCGCCAGTGTCTGGCGTTCACGCAGCGTAAAGCTCAATGGTTTTACCGCTTCGACTGTCTGACGGCGAAACCAGCCGGTCCTGTAGCGGAACGTTTTGCTTAAATTACGCACTTCGAGCAGAGTTTCTATCATCTCACTCTTTCTCCATGTTCAGCGGGAAATGACAGGCATAGAGATGATTTTTCGCTCCCGTCAGACGCGGCGTTACAATGCATTCTCGTTGTGCATAAGGGCAACGCGGTCCCAGACGACAACCAATCGGTAATTGTTCCAGCAGCGGGATTGCGCCCGGCAGGGTATTGAGGCGGCTTTTATGCGGCATCGCACTGCCAAAGTCCGGTATCGCGCGTATCAGCGCCTGGGTGTAAGGATGATGCGGCATTGTCACCAGCTCCTTACTTGGCGCGGATTCCACTGTCTGGCCACAATAAAGCACGTTGATTTTATCCGCCCATTGGCTAAGCATTTGTAAGTCATGGCTGATAAGCAAAATAGTGGTGTTGCTGTTTTGGTTGAGACGCGTCAACAGGCGGAAAATTTGCGCCTGCGTTGTTGGCTCCATCGAGTTGGTCGGTTCGTCGGCAATCAGTAGACGCGGTTGATTCGCCAGTGCGATGGCAATCATCACTTTCTGGCATTCACCTTCAGTCAACTCGTAAGGGAAACTGCGCATCGCATCTTTATGATCTTTAATCCCCACGCGGTGTAGCAACTCAATGGCGCGGCGTTTGCGCCAGCCAAAACGCTGCCACCAACGGCCTTTATAGGTCCAGGCCGGGATGTTTTGCATCAACTGGCGACCCACACGTTCCGATGGATCAAGACACGATTGCGGTTCCTGGAAAATCATCGACACGTTGTGTCCAACCAGTTTGCGCCGTTCGCGTGCGGAGAGACGCAGCAAATCGATATCATCAAAACGCATTCGGTCAGCGGTAACACGCCAGTTATCTTTATTCACCCCACAAATCGCTTTCGCAATCAAACTTTTGCCGGAGCCGGATTCGCCAACAAGACCGCGAATTTCACCTTCGGTTAAGGTCATACTCACGCGGTCGACGGCTTTAACCCATTCATCACCGGTTTTAAATTCAATAGTCAGGTTACGAATATCCAATAATGGCATTATTCCACCCCCGCAATAATCGCACGACGAACGCCATCGCCAAGGAGGTTAACCAACAACACGCTAATCATAATTGCCGCACCTGGCAGCATTACGGTCCACGGGGCGACATAAATCAGTTCCAGCGCGTCACCAAGCATCGCGCCCCATTCAGGCGAGGGCAGTTGTGCGCCGAGGTCAAGAAAGCCCAGCGCGGCGATATCGAGAATTGCCATCGACAATGCGCGAGTGATCTCGGTGACCAGTCCGGCGGTGATGTTAGGCATCACCGCAAACCAGAGAATATTCAGCGTCGTTGCGCCATCCAGACGGGCGGCGATAACGTACTCTTTTTCCAGTTCGTCATGAACCATGCTGTAAATCGAACGTACCATACGCGGCAGCAGTGCCAACCAGACGGCAAACATGGCGTGCGATAAACTCGGTCCGGCAAATGCTACTACGATAATCGCCAACAGCAGGGACGGAATCGCCAGCAAAGTATCCAGAATATGGTTTAGCACCGCTGACCGCAGACCGTGCGTTGCACCGGCGAAGGTGCCAAGTACCAGACCACAAATCGTCGCGGCGAGCGTCACCACAAATGCGCCCCCCACGGTAGGTGCTGCGCCACTCAATAAACGGCTTAAAACGTCGCGCCCCAGGTCGTCGGTCCCAAGGAAGAACGAGACTTCGCCATAGCGTGACCATGACGGCGGCAACAATTGATAACCAAGAAATTGCTGGTCGATGCCGTAAGGCGCAAACCAGCTACCAAAAATACACAGCACCGCCAGCCCCGCGCAGCCGTACAGGCCGACCATCGCAGCGGCGTCTCCATAGAATTTGCGCCAGGCAGTACGCAGCGTGCCCGGCGGGCGCTTCTCGCTGTATACGCTATCGTAAGGCATACCATTCCTTATGTTTCAGAGGGTTAGCCATGGCACCCAAAATATCAGATATCACGTTAATAATAATGACCAATGAACCACACACCATCACTCCGGCGGAAATGGCTGCGTAATCCTGCTGGCGGATGGCGTTAATTAACCAGCGCCCTAAACCCGGCCAGCTAAAAACCATTTCGGTGATCATCGCCAGCGTCAGCATGGTGGAAAACTGCAAGCCCAGGCGAGGAATAACCGGAGGTAACGCGTTATGCAGCACGTGGCGACGCAAAATAGTAAAGCGCGACAAACCGCGAGTCGCCGCCGCTTTCACATAGTTCTGGTCATAGACTTCGATGGTGCTGATACGCATCAATCGGATCACTTCAGTTGTTGGCGCAACCGACAGGGTAATCACCGGTAGCACCATATGGCGAAGTGCGCTCATGATCATTTCGTCCCGCCACGGTGAGTCCGAAAGCCAGGCATCAATTAACGCAAAGCCGGTAATCGGTTTCACTTCATAGAGCAGATCGAAACGCCCTGAAACGGGCAGCCAACCTAGCGTGAGTGAACAAAACAGCGTCAACAGAAGCGCCAGCCAGAACACTGGGATGGAAAAGCCCAGCAAGGCGATGGCGTTGATCAAGTTATCCTGCCACTTATGGCGTGTAATCCCGGCAATCATGCCCACCGGGATCCCGACAATCAGCGCAAAACCGAAGGCGAGGATGCACAACTCCATCGTTGCCGGAAAGACTTCTTTTAACTGTTCGGCAATAGGCTGGCCGTTAATGCTGGAAACACCAAAATCCCAGTGGATCAGTCCATTAAACCAGAACACCCAGGCATTCCACAGTGAAGCGCCTTGTAACGGCGCGTGTGGCGTGAAATAGCTCAAACTGAAGCCAACAAAGGTCAGCAGGAATAAGGTGACGATTAATAACAAAATACGACGTAAGGTGAAGATAATCATGGTTTTTTCACCTCTTCTTGCTTCTCGCGATACACCCCCGCGAAGGAGGCGTTACCGAACGGGCTCAGTACCAGACCTTTAATATCGTAACGGTAGGCCTGCAAGCGCAGTGATGAGGCCAGCGGCAGAATGGGCAGTTCCTGCGCCAGAATGCTTTGCGCTTCATCATAAGCTTCAATACGCGCCGCCAGTTGCTGCGAGGAGAGGGCATTACGCAACACGCTGTCGAATTTCGGATCGCACCAGTGGGCAAGGTTGGTTTGCGAGTGAATAGCCGCGCAGCTCAGTAACGGACGGAAGAAACTGTCCGGGTCGTTACTGTCCGTCGCCCAACCAGATAACGTCAGATCATGGCTCATATCCATCAACCGCGCCTCCTGAAAACGACCTTCTACCGGCACAATCACCACTTTCACGCCAACCTGCGCCATATCCGCCTGAATCAGTTCGGCAGTTTTCAGCGGACTGGGGTTCCATGCCTGCGATCGTGTCGGTACCCACAGTTTCAGCGTTAAGTTTTCCAGCCCCAACGCTTTCAGTTGTTCGCGCGATTTCGCTGGGTTGTATTCAGTAATTTTAGCCTCGTTGTCATAAGCCCACGAGGCGCGCGGTAAAATAGAGGCCGCAGTTTCAGCCGTACCATAATAGATGGATTGCATCAGGCGCTGGTTATTGATAGCCAACGCCAGCGCATGGCGGACAGCCGGATTATTTAGCGGCGGTTTGGCGGTGTTAAACGCCAGATAGGCGACGTTCATCCCCGGGCGCAGCGTTAAACGCAAACGCGGGTCGTCGCGCAAAATGGATAACTGGCTGGCGGCAGGCCAGGCCAGAACGTCGCATTCACCGGTCAGGAGTTTCGACAAACGTCCGGTGCCGCCGGAGCCTAAATCCACCACCACCTGCGGCATCAACGGTTTGCCACGCCAGAACTCATCATGACGTTGTAAGCGAATATATTGCCCGGCGCGGTATTCCGACAATTGATACGGCCCGGTACCGACCGGCTGACGGTCGAGTTGTTCCTGGCGATCTTCTTTCTCTAATTTCTGGGCGTATTCGGCAGACATTACCGACGCATAGTGGGTCGCCAGGTGCCATAAGAAGGATGCATCCGGCTGGGCGAGACGGAACTCAACGGTGTGATTATCCAGCTTGCGGACACTTTTAACGTTATCGGCAAATTGCAGACTGTCGAAATAGGGGAAGTTACTGCCGTTGACGTTATGCCACGGATTATTGCGGTCAAAAATCCGTTGGAAGGTAAACACCACATCATCGGCATTCATTTTGCGAGTGGGAGTAAACCAGGCGGTTTTTTGAAACGGGACATCGCGACGCAGGTGGAAGCGATAGGTTGCGCCGTTGTCGAGCACTTCCCAGCTTTCGGCAAGTTCTGGCATCAGGCGATAGGTATACGGATCGACATCCAGCAGTCGATCATAAAACTGGGCGGCAAGGGTATCGACAATTAACCCACTGCTCGCTTTGGATGGGTTAAAGGTGTTGACTTGCCCGCTGACGCAATAGACAAAACCGCTGTCGCGGATATCAGCATGCGGGGGGGATTCAGGCGCGGCTATTGCCTGACCACTCACAAGTCCAGCAATCACCAAAAGAGACGATAATACCTGGCGCATAATATTAAGGGATTTTATGTAAAGAGGCTATCTTACTAATATTTAATGACATTTGCCATTACCGTTTGTGTTCAGGGGTCGTAATGAGGGCCGTGTGGTTGGTCGTTGAACAGGTAGCGTCGCCATCTGTTCAACATTCGTACCCGTGATTTCTCTATAACTATAACTCACAGAACAACTTAGCGAAGAGCAGAGCGGGACGATCGTGAGAAACCCATTAAAGCAGGCTGCGGTGCGTGTCATTTATAGCCGGATGCGCCGTGAACGATTTATCCGGGCAACGATACTTACCGAGCGTCTGCAATTAAATAATTATTCATTACCCCATTGATTCAAAAACTCTGCGATTTCATCAATGCGCGCGGGATTAATCCCCGCTTCAGCGGCCATGTCATGCTGGGCTTCTTCGCTGATCTCTTCATTGTTCATCAAACGGGTGAGTAGTAACTGGAAGTAATGGGCCAGCGGTGTGCGTTCTGCGTCTGCGACAGGTTCTGCGCATTCAGTTGCGTATTCATCGGCAATATCGAAATATTTTAATGGGATATCGTGGTTCATTGTTTGCCCCTGGAGTTAATGCGCTAAGCATAAGGGCGGATGATAGCACTCGTGATCCGGATCATACATCTTTTTATAGTTAATGGCGCGGCGCATTACCCTCAGGCAGGATAATGCGCCGTGCATCCTGGATATTACGTTTCGCTCACCGGCGTTCTGTCACCATCATACAACGGCACTTTGCGATAGCGGCGGATCAGATACCACAAATATGCGCCGCCTAACGAAGCCCATACCAGACCCAGCGTCAGCGAGGTGGCTTCGAGGTTAATCCACAGCACGCCCACCGTCAGCGCGCCAACCAGCGGCATTAATAAATAGTGGAAGTGTTCCTTCCAGCTTTTATTCATTCCTTTGCGCCGCCAGAAGTGGTTGAACACCGACAGGTTAACGAAGGTAAACGCTACCAACGCGCCGAAGTTAATTAACGCTGTGGCGGTAACTAAATCGAAGAACAGCGCCGACATCGCGACAATCCCGACCATAATGACGTTCAGCGCCGGAGTCCGCCATTTCGGATGCACATAGCCAAACACGCGCTCCGGAAACACATTGTCACGCCCCATCACATACAGCAGACGCGACACGCTGGCATGTGAAGCCAGGCCAGACGCTAACGTGTTCACAAACGTGGTGCAGAGGAAAATCGACTGGAACAGCTTGCCGCCGACGTACAGCGCAATTTCCGGCAGCGCGGCGTCCGGGTCTTTAAAGCGGCTGATATCTGGGAAGAACAGCTGCATAAAGAACGACGCCGCAATAAAGATAACGCCGCCGTAGACCGCCGTCAGGAAGATGGCTTTCGGGATCACGCGTGCGGCGTCCGGCGTCTCTTCCGAAAGCGTGGTCACCGCATCGAAACCGAGGAACGAGAAACAGACAATCGTCGCCCCGGTAATAATCGGGATCAAGTGCGCGTTCTCGCTGATAAACGGCTGAAGTGACCAGACGGTGCCAACGCCTTCTCCTTTATGCAGCCCCTGAACCACCAGGAAGATAAACACCACCATGATGGAGATTTGCACCAGCACAAACAGGGTATTGAAGTTGGCGACCAGGTTGACGCTCTTCAGGTTCGCGGCAGTTAAGATGGCGACGAACGTCACCACCCACACCCACGGTGGCACTTCCGGGAAGAGGGCGGAGAGATAGATCTTCGCCAACAAGACGTTGATCATCGGCAAAAAGAGGTAATCCAGCAGCGATGACCAGCCGACCATAAAACCGACGTGCGGGTTAATCGACTTTTGCGCGTAGGTATAGGCCGAACCTGCCTCCGGGAACTGGCGAACCAGTTTGCCGTAGCTGATAGCGGTAAACAGCACGCCTGCCAGCGCCAGCAAATAAGATGCCGGAACGTGACCGTTGCTAATACCGGAAACGATGCCAAACGTATCGAACACGGTCATTGGCGTGAGATAGGCCAGACCCATCATCACCACCTGCCACAACTTCAGCGACTTGCGCAGTTTAGTTTTGCCGGGTTGCGCAGCAATATTCAGTGGTGAATTAATAGCCATAATTGTTGCCTCCCCTGCGTAATAAGGTTTGCGGTCGTGTCGACCTGAAATCAAACCTGTTTAGCAAGGGAAGCAAAGGGGGCGGAGTCCAGTCAGTCGCAGGGAGGGCGCACACGCAGCCTCCCTCGCCATGCGGGGATTTAATCATCGGCATCATCTCATTTCCTCGTCACAGTCTTAATCGTTAACGGAAGCCCGTTGCCGCCTGCGCTCCATAACGCGACATCCGGGAAATGTCTGGATTACCAGCAAATGTCAGGCCTGGCTCCGCTCAGGCCGATGAAACAACCCCGCAAGGGGTACTATGCGTTTTTCAACATCCACTCAATTTCTGTTTCTGTGATGAGGCGCTCAAACTGCAACAACTCATCATTTTTACAGGCGTGATACACATGGCAAAAACGCTCACCTAAATAGCGGCGCAAATGATCGTTCTCGATAAACTCCCACAGGGCATCGCTCTGGCGAATCGGGAAGGGTAAGCCTTCCTGCTCCAGCCCGTTGCCTTCTACTTCTTCCTGCAACGGCAGTTCGTTATCGAGGCCATGCAAAATACCGGCAAAAATCGCTGCCATCACCAGATATGGGTTGGCATCGGCACCTGCTACGCGATATTCCACGCGGTGGTTATGACGATCGCCGCACGGAATACGCAGGGCGACGGTGCGGTTGTTATGGCCCCACGACGCCTGCGTTGGCACATACATGCCTGGCTGGAAGCGGCGATAGGAATTCACGTTCGGCGCCAGCAGTGCCATTGATGACGGCATCAGGTCGATCATCCCGGCGAGCATCTTTTTCAGCAGCGGCGAATCTTCGCCTTCTGCGTCAGAAAGCACGTTCTCGCCACGATTATTTTGCATACTGATATGGATATGCATCCCGCTGCCCGCGTGCTCTTCATACGGCTTCGCCATAAAAGTGGCGTGCATCTTATGCTTTTCTGCCATCAGGCGCACCAGGCGTTTTAGCGCCAGCGCATCATCGCAGGCTTCCAGCACGTTATCGGTATGGTAAAGGTTGATTTCAAACTGACCCGGCGAGGCTTCGGCGATCGCACCGTCGGTGGGAATTAACTGTAACTGCGCCAGTTCATCAATATCATTGAGCACATCGGCGAAGTGGTTGAGGTTATCAACCGAGTAAACCTGACTTTGTGTATTGCGGTCATCGGTGCCGGGCGCGCAGGGCGGTTGCAGATACCCTTCAGCGTCGCGCTGGCGATCCAGTAAATAGAACTCCAGCTCTACCGCTACAACCGGGAACAATCCGCGCTGGCGTAGCTGCTGCCACAGGCGGTTAAGTACGTTCCGCGGCTCAACGTCAAAGGGAGCGCCATCTTCATCGACCATGGTCAGGAGTATCTGACCGATAAACTCTGGATCGGCGGCAGAAGGGGTTAAGGTACCGAGTATTGGCACACAAGTACGATCTGGTTCACCCATTTCCTGACCCAGGCCCGCTTCTTCTACTACATTGCCCAGAATATCCATTGCAAACACCGAGGCCGGGAAATAACACCCTTTCTCCAGCTTCTTCAGACTTGAAACAGGAATGCGTTTCCCACGGAAACAACCATTCAAATCAGTAAGTAAAACATCAACATATTGTGTATTCGGGTAGCGCTCCAGGTAGCGTTTCACTTCCTGCGTAAAGGCGCTACCCCGCCTCTCTTCTGACTGCTGAACAAAGTTCTCTACTTCAACGATATTGGTTTCCATGATTCTTCGCCTTTGGTTTGTTTTCCGCTCGTTAGCAAAGCGTAAAATATAATGACCACCATTCGAATCTGTATGCAAACTAAATGTTTGTCAAATGTTAAATTGAGTTTGCAAAAATGAAAACCGACTGCTAGATTGAAAAAATATTGAACATAAAGGTCATTTAAACCGCAGTAATGGCGATAATTTAGTCCACTTTGTGAGATTGAGCATGGAAAATATAATGAACAATCCGGTTATCGGTGTCGTAATGTGCAGGAACAGGCTTAAGGGTCATACGACCCAGACTCTGCAAGAAAAGTACCTGAATGCCATCGTCCACGCGGGCGGTTTACCGATTGCGCTGCCACATGCGCTGGCGGAACCGTCATTACTTGAAGAACTGCTGCCGAAACTCGATGGCATTTATCTTCCAGGTAGTCCCAGCAATGTGCAGCCGCACCTATATGGTGAAAACGGCGATGAGCCTGACGCCGATCCCGGGCGTGATCTTCTGAGCATGGCGTTAATTAATGCCGCACTCGAAAGGCGCATCCCCATTTTCGCCATCTGCCGGGGGTTACAGGAACTGGTGGTAGCAACCGGTGGGTCGTTGCATCGCAAACTGTGCGAACAGTCTGAATTGTTGGAACATCGTGAAGATCCCGAACTGCCGGTGGAGCAGCAATATGCGCCGTCGCACGAAGTTCAGGTTGAAGAGGGGGGATTACTGTCTGCATTGTTACCTGAATGTAGCAACTTTTGGGTAAACTCTCTGCATGGACAAGGGGCGAAGGTCGTTAGCCCGCAGTTGCGTGTTGAAGCTCGCTCGCCGGATGGCCTGGTTGAGGCGGTGAGCGTCATCAATCATCCTTTCGCGCTGGGCGTACAGTGGCACCCGGAATGGAACAGTAGCGAGTACGCGCTTTCGCGTATATTGTTCGAGGGCTTTATCACCGCTTGTCAGAACCATATCGCTGAAAAACAGCGACTCTGACCACTACAGTTAAGGAAATGCAAATATGAGTGATGAGGGACTGGCGCCAGGAAAACGCTTGTCAGAAATCCGCCAGCAGCAGGGGCTTTCACAACGTCGTGCCGCCGAACTCTCCGGGCTGACTCACAGTGCTATCAGTACGATAGAACAAGATAAAGTCAGCCCTGCCATCAGTACGCTGCAAAAGCTGCTGAAGGTGTATGGTCTGTCACTCTCGGAATTCTTTTCCGAGCCGGAAAAACCTGATGAACCGCAGGTCGTCATTAATCAGGACGACTTAATTGAAATGGGCAGTCAGGGTGTGTCGATGAAGCTGGTGCATAACGGTAACCCGAATCGCACGCTGGCGATGATCTTTGAAACGTACCAGCCGGGCACAACCACTGGGGAAAGAATTAAGCATCAGGGTGAGGAAATAGGCACTGTACTGGAAGGTGAAATTGTTCTGACCATTAATGGTCAGGATTATCATCTCGTCGCGGGGCAAAGTTATGCCATTAATACCGGCATCCCGCACAGTTTCAGTAATACGTCGGCAGGCATTTGCCGAATTATCAGCGCCCATACGCCCACCACGTTTTAATCTTTTTGCTTTTGTAGGCCGGGTAAGCGAAACGCCACCCGGCTAGCTATAAAGGCAATCTATAAAGAATGTCGCCAGAAATAAACGGGCTCATCGCCTGGGGATCTCTGCGCCCTGACGTTCACAAACTGCATATATCTGATAGACGTGAAACAGGAGTCATAATGAATTTTCATCATCTGGCTTACTGGCAGGATAAAGCGTTAAGTCTCGCCATTGAAACCCGCTTATTTATTAACGGTGAATATACCGCTGCGGCGGAAAATGAAACCTTTGAAACCGTTGATCCGGTCACCCAGGCACCGCTGGCGAATATCGCGCGCGGCAAGAGCGCCGATATCGACCGTGCGGTGAGCGCAGCACGCGGCGTATTTGAACGCGGCGACTGGTCGCAGGCCGCCCCGGCAAAACGTAAAGCGGTGCTGAATAAACTCGCCGACTTAATGGAAGCCAACGCCGAAGAGCTGGCACTGCTGGAAACTCTCGACACCGGCAAACCGATTCGTCACAGCCTGCGTGATGATATTCCCGGCGCGGCGCGCGCCATTCGCTGGTACGCCGAAGCGATCGACAAAGTGTATGGCGAAGTGGCGACCACCAGTAGCCATGAGCTGGCGATGATCGTGCGTGAACCGGTCGGCGTGATTGCCGCCATTGTGCCGTGGAACTTTCCGCTGCTGCTGACTTGCTGGAAGCTTGGCCCAGCGCTGGCGGCAGGGAACAGCGTGATTCTAAAACCATCTGAAAAATCACCGCTCAGTGCGATTCGTCTCGCGGGGCTGGCGAAAGAAGCAGGTCTGCCGGATGGCGTGCTGAACTTGGTGACGGGGTTTGGTCATGAAGCGGGCCAGGCGCTGTCTCGTCATAACGATATCGACGCCATTGCCTTTACTGGTTCAACCCGCACCGGGAAACAGCTGCTGAAAGATGCTGGCGACAGCAACATGAAACGCGTCTGGCTGGAAGCGGGTGGCAAAAGCGCCAACATCGTTTTCGCCGACTGCCCGGATTTGCAAAAAGCGGCGAGCGCAACGGCCGCAGGTATCTTCTACAACCAGGGCCAGGTGTGCATCGCCGGAACGCGTTTGTTGCTGGAAGAGAGCATCGCCGATGAATTCTTAGCCCTGTTAAAACAGCAGGCGCAAAACTGGCAGCCGGGCCACCCGCTTGATCCCGCGACCACCATGGGCACCTTAATCGACAGCGCTCACGCCGACTCGGTGCATAGCTTTATTCGTGAAGGCGAAGGCAAAGGGCAACTGCTGCTGGATGGACGCAACGCCGAACTGGCAGCGGCCATCGGCCCGACCATCTTTGTGGATGTGGACCCGAATGCGTCCTTAAGTCGCGAAGAGATTTTCGGCCCGGTGCTGGTGGTCACGCGTTTCACATCAGAAGATCAGGCGCTACAGCTTGCCAACGACAGCCAGTACGGGCTCGGCGCGGCGGTATGGACGCGCGATCTCTCCCGTGCGCACCGCATGAGCCGCCGCCTGAAAGCTGGTTCCGTCTTCGTCAATAACTACAACGACGGCGATATGACCGTGCCGTTTGGCGGCTATAAGCAGAGCGGCAATGGTCGCGACAAATCCCTGCACGCGCTGGAAAAATTCACCGAACTTAAAACCATCTGGATAAGCCTGGAGGCCTGAAATGACCGAACATACCAGCAGTTACTACGCCGCCAGTGCGAATAAATACGCGCCATTCGACATACTGAATGAGTCAATCACCTGTGATGTTTGCGTGGTCGGCGGCGGCTATACCGGGCTTTCCTCCGCGCTGCATCTGGCAGAAGCGGGCTTTGACGTGGTGGTTCTCGAAGCCTCACGTATCGGCTTTGGCGCCAGCGGGCGCAACGGCGGGCAGCTTGTGAACTCCTACAGCCGCGACATCGACGTTATCGAAAAAAGCTACGGCATGGACACCGCCCGTATGCTTGGCAGCATGATGTTTGAGGGTGGTGAGATCATCCGCGAACGTATCAAACGTTATCAGATTGACTGCGACTACCGCCCCGGCGGCCTGTTTGTGGCGATGAATGATAAACAGCTCGCGACTCTGGAAGAGCAGAAAGAGAACTGGGAACGTTACGGCAATAAACAGCTGGAGCTGCTGGATGCCAACGCCATTCGTCGTGAAGTCGCCAGCGATCGCTATACCGGCGCGCTGCTGGATCACAGCGGCGGGCATATTCACCCCCTGAACCTCGCCATTGGTGAAGCCGATGCCATTCGTCTCAACGGCGGGCGTGTGTATGAGCTTTCTGCGGTGACGCAGATCCAGCACACTACGCCCGCCGTGGTGCGCACTGCCAAAGGCCAGGTGACGGCGAAGTATGTGATTGTCGCCGGGAATGCGTACCTGGGCGATAAAGTGGAGCCGGAACTGGCGAAACGCAGTATGCCGTGCGGCACGCAGGTGATCACTACCGAACGGCTTTCCGATGAGTTAGCCCGTTCGCTGATCCCGAAAAACTACTGCGTGGAAGACTGTAATTATCTGCTTGATTACTACCGTCTTACCGCCGACAACCGCCTGCTGTACGGCGGCGGTGTGGTGTACGGCGCGCGCGACCCGGATGACGTTGAGCGTCTTGTGGTGCCGAAACTGCTGAAAACCTTCCCGCAGCTGAAGGGCGTGAAAATTGATTACCGCTGGACGGGCAACTTCCTGCTGACCCTTTCACGGATGCCGCAGTTCGGTCGCCTTGATACCAACATTTATTACATGCAGGGCTACAGCGGCCACGGCGTGACCTGTACCCATCTCGCTGGGCGTTTGATTGCCGAATTGCTGCGCGGTGACGCCGAGCGTTTCGACGCCTTCGCCAATCTCCCGCATTACCCGTTCCCCGGCGGGCGCACGCTGCGCGTGCCGTTTACCGCGATGGGCGCGGCTTATTACAGCCTGCGCGATCGTCTGGGCGTTTAATTTCCGATTAACCGTGAAGAGTCAAAAGGTGTGAAACATGAGCAACAATGAATTCCATCAGCGTCGTCTTTCTGCCACTCCGCGCGGGGTTGGCGTGATGTGTAACTTCTTCGCCCAGTCGGCTGAAAATGCCACGCTGAAGGATGTTGAAGGCAACGAATATATCGATTTCGCCGCAGGCATCGCGGTGCTGAACACCGGGCATCGCCATCCTGAACTGGTGGCGGCAGTGGAACAGCAACTGCAACAGTTTACCCACACGGCGTATCAGATCGTGCCATACGAAAGCTACGTCACCCTGGCGGAGAAAATCAACGCCCTGGCCCCGGTGAGCGGGCAGGCTAAAACCGCGTTCTTCACCACCGGCGCAGAAGCGGTTGAGAACGCGGTGAAAATCGCCCGCGCCCATACCGGACGCCCTGGCGTGATTGCGTTTAGCGGCGGCTACCACGGTCGTACGTTTATGACCATGGCGTTAACTGGAAAGGTCGCGCCGTACAAAATTGGCTTCGGCCCGTTCCCCGGTTCGGTGTATCACGTGCCGTATCCGTCAGAACTGCATGGCATTTCGACGCAAGATTCCCTTGACGCCATCGAACGCTTGTTTAAATCGGACATTGAAGCGAAGCAGGTGGCGGCGATTATTTTCGAACCGGTGCAGGGCGAGGGCGGCTTCAACGTGGCGCCAAAAGAGCTGGTTTCTGCCATTCGCCGCTTGTGCGACGAACACGGCATCGTGATGATTGCCGATGAAGTGCAAAGCGGTTTTGCGCGTACAGGTAAATTGTTTGCCATGGATCATTACGCCGATAAGCCGGATTTAATGACGATGGCGAAAAGCCTGGCGGGCGGGATGCCGCTTTCAGGCGTGGTCGGTAACGCGAATATTATGGACGCCCCCGCGCCGGGCGGGCTTGGCGGTACCTACGCCGGGAACCCGCTGGCGGTGGCTGCCGCGCACGCGGTGCTCAACATTATCGACAAAGAATCCCTTTGCGAACGCGCGAATCAACTGGGCCAGCGCCTGACACAAACGCTGATTGAGGCCAAAGAAAACGTTCCGGCGATCGCGGCGGTACGTGGTCTGGGCTCGATGATTGCGGCAGAATTTAACGATCCGCAAACGGGCGAACCGTCAGCCGCCATTGCGCAGAAAATTCAGCAACGTGCGCTGGCGCAGGGGCTGCTTCTGCTGACCTGTGGCGCATATGGCAACGTGATTCGTTTCCTGTATCCGCTGACCATCCCGGATGCGCAATTCGATGCGGCAATGAAAATTTTGCAGGATGCGCTGAGAGATTAATACGCAGAAACGAAGGCCAACGCAATAATGCCTGATGCGCCGCGCTTATCAGGCCTACAAATGACGTATTGATTATGTAGGCCGAATAAGGCGTTCACGCCGTATCCGGAAAGTTGTATTGCCCAACTTCGCTAAATCTGGTGCTTTTTCAACAACGCGCGGAACTGATGATAGGTTAATCCCAGCAATTCAGCTGCGCGTTTCTGGTTATATTTCCCCTGTTGCAAACTGAGTTGCAGCAACTCTTTTTCCTGCTGCATCTGAAACTCACGTAAATCCAGCGGCAGCGTCGGAAGCGAGGTGGTTTCTGAAACGGCGATGGCTTCTTCAGGTGGACTCCGTTTAAAGGGATCAATAATGATGTCATCAAGCGGATAATCGCTGGTGCCGTGGCGATACACCGAACGTTCCACCACGTTTTTCAATTCACGAATATTTCCCGGCCAGCGATAATTCAGCAACGTTTCTCTGGCGCGCTCGGTAAAACCCGGGAACAGAGGCAGTTTGATTTCCCGACACATCTGGATGGCAAAGTGTTCTGCCATCAACATAATGTCGCTTTCGCGTTCGCGCAGTGGTGGCAGTTGCACAACATCAAAAGCCAGCCGGTCGAGCAGGTCAGCGCGAAAAGTACCTTCATTGACCATCGCCGGAAGATCGGCATTCGTCGCGCATACCAACCGCACATTCACCTGCAATGGCTGGCTGCCGCCAACGCGCTCCAGTTCACCATACTCAATCACGCGCAATAATTTTTCCTGCACCATCATCGGTGCTGTAGCGAGTTCATCAAGAAATAGCGTACCGCCGTCGGCACGTTCAAATCTCCCTGGATGACGTTTTTGCGCACCGGTAAACGCCCCCGCTTCGTGACCAAATAGTTCGGAATCCAGCAGATTTTCATTTAACGCCGCGCAGTTAAGGGAAATAAACGGCCCTTGCCAACGAGAGGAGAGATAATGCAGACGGCTGGCGATCAGCTCTTTACCTGTTCCGCGCTCGCCGATGATGAGCACCGGTTTGTCCAGCGGTGCGAGATGCGAAACCTGCTCTAAAACTTCGAGAAAGCTGTTCGCCTCACCGAGTAAGTTATCTTTGTATTCTGCCATGATGAAATTCGCCACTTGTTAGTGTAATTCGCTAATTCATCCTGGCATGTTGCTGTTGATTCTTCAATCAGATCTTTATAAATCAAAAAGATAAAAAATTGGCACGCAAATTGTATTAACAGTTCAGCAGGACAATCCTGAACGAAGAAATCAAGAGGACAACATTATGGGTATTTTTTCTCGCTTTGCCGACATCGTGAATGCCAACATCAACGCTCTGTTAGAGAAAGCGGAAGATCCGCAGAAACTGGTGCGTCTGATGATCCAGGAAATGGAAGACACGCTGGTTGAAGTGCGTTCTACTTCGGCACGTGCGCTGGCGGAAAAGAAACAGCTGACTCGCCGTATTGAACAAGCGTCGGCGCGTGAAGTTGAGTGGCAGGAAAAAGCCGAACTGGCACTGCTGAAAGATAGAGAAGACCTGGCGCGTGCGGCGTTAATTGAAAAACAGAAACTGACCGATCTGATTAAGTCCCTGGAACATGAAGTGACGCTGGTGGACGATACGCTGGTGCGTATGAAGAAAGAGATTGGCGAACTGGAAAACAAATTGAGCGAAACACGCGCTCGCCAGCAGGCATTGATGTTACGCCATCAGGCGGCAAACTCGTCGCGCGATGTGCGTCGTCAGTTGGACAGTGGCAAACTGGATGAAGCGATGGCCCGTTTCGAATCTTTCGAGCGCCGTATCGACCAGATGGAAGCAGAAGCGGAAAGCCACAGTTTCGGCAAACAAAAATCGCTGGATGATCAGTTTGCCGAGCTGAAAGCTGATGATGCAATCAGCGAGCAACTGGCACAATTAAAAGCCAAAATGAAGCAAGACAATCAATAATAACATCCAGGCGGCGTCCGAACACGCCGCCGCTCATCCCTTAAGGAGTCCTTATGAGCGCGCTATTTCTGGCTATTCCGTTAACCATCTTTGTGCTGTTTGTTTTACCGATTTGGTTATGGCTGCATTACAGCAACCGCTCCAGTCGTGGAGAGCTTTCGCAAAGCGAACAACAGCGATTAGCGCAACTGGCTGATGAAGCAAAACGGATGCGCGAGCGTATTCAGGCGCTGGAATCCATTCTTGATGCTGAACATCCGAACTGGAGGGATCGCTAATGGCGGGTATTAATCTCAATAAAAAATTATGGCGCATTCCACAACAGGGCATGGTTCGCGGGGTCTGTGCCGGGATTGCTAACTATTTTGATGTACCGGTAAAACTGGTACGTATTCTGGTGGTGCTGTCGATTTTCTTCGGCCTGGCGCTGTTTACCTTGGTTGCTTACATCATTTTGTCATTTGCGCTTGATCCAATGCCTGACAACATGGCGTTTGGTAAACAACAACCTTCCAGCAGCGAATTGCTGGATGAAGTCGACCGTGAACTGGCGGCCAGTGAAACGCGTTTACGCGAGATGGAACGTTATGTCACTTCCGACACCTTCACGCTACGTAGCCGTTTCCGTCAACTGTGAGGAAAGTTATGAATACTCGCTGGCAACAGGCCGGGCAAAAGATGAAGCCTGGTTTCAAATTAGCAGGCAAGCTGGTACTTCTTACCGCACTGCGCTATGGCCCGGCGGGTGTGGCTGGTTGGGCGATAAAATCAGTTGCTCGCCGACCGCTGAAAATGTTGCTGGCTGTGGCGCTGGAACCGCTATTAAGTCGGGCGGCCAATAAACTGGCGCAGCGTTATAAAAGGTGAGGGGAGTTCCGCAAAAATTGTTAGATCTCAGGCGTATAATGGATGGCAATTTTCATCCATAGAAGGATACTTATATGTTTAAAAAAGGCTTACTTGCCCTGACTCTGGTGTTTTCACTGCCTGTTTTCGCCGCTGAACACTGGATAGATGTTCGTGTTCCAGAGCAGTATCAGCAAGAGCACGTTCAGGGGGCCATCAATATTCCCCTAAAGGAAGTGAAAGAGCGCATAGCCACCGCCGTTCCGGATAAAAACGACACCGTGAAAGTGTATTGCAACGCCGGACGCCAGTCCGGGCAGGCAAAAGAGATCCTCAACGAGATGGGATATACCCACGTTGAGAACGTCGGTGGACTGAAAGACATCGAAATGCCGAAGGTCAAAGGTTAACAAATTATTGCCTGAGCGGTGTAAATAACGCCGCTTATTCATTTGATAAATCAAAATTAACCCACATTATTATCTCCAGTATCTAATCCTTTCTACGGCTTTCTGGCACAGGACAGCAATGAAGCGACTTAAAAATGAACTTAATGCGCTGGTGAATCGGGGTGTCGACAGACATCTGCGCCTCGCTGTAACCGGACTTAGCCGCAGCGGCAAAACAGCGTTTATCACCGCGATGGTTAATCAGTTGCTCAATATTCATGCCGGAGCACGCTTGCCGCTATTAAGCGCGGTGCGTGAAGAGCGCCTGCTGGGCGTAAAACGCATTCCCCAGCGTGACTTTGGTATTCCGCGCTTCACCTATGATGAAGGGCTGGCGCAGTTATATGGCGATCCTCCCGCCTGGCCGACGCCAACGCGCGGCGTCAGTGAAATCCGCCTGGCGCTACGTTTTAAATCGAATGATTCACTGCTGCGTCACTTCAAAGACACCTCCACGCTGTATCTGGAGATTGTGGATTATCCCGGCGAATGGCTGCTCGACCTGCCGATGCTGGCGCAGGATTACTTAAGTTGGTCGCGGCAGATGACGGGCTTACTCAATGGTCAGCGCGGCGAATGGTCGGCGAAATGGCGAATGATGTGCGAAGGGCTGGATCCGTTAGCGCCTGCCGACGAAAACCGACTGGCAGACATTGCCGCCGCGTGGACCGATTATCTCCACCAGTGTAAACAGCAGGGGCTGCACTTTATTCAGCCAGGGCGCTTTGTTTTGCCTGGCGATATGGCAGGAGCGCCCGCGCTGCAATTCTTCCCGTGGCCTGATGTCGATGCCTGGGGCGAGTCCAAACTGGCGCAGGCCGATAAACACACCAACGCCGGAATGCTGCGCGAGCGGTTTAATTATTACTGTGAGAAGGTGGTGAAAGGGTTCTATAAGAATCATTTTCTGCGCTTTGACCGCCAGATTGTGCTGGTGGATTGCCTGCAACCTCTCAACAGTGGGCCACAGGCATTTAATGATATGCGTCTGGCGCTGACGCAGCTGATGCAAAGTTTCCACTACGGGCAGCGTACCCTGTTCCGGCGCTTGTTCTCGCCGGTAATCGACAAACTGTTGTTTGCTGCTACTAAAGCGGACCATGTGACCATCGATCAGCACGCCAATATGGTTTCATTACTGCAACAACTGATTCAGGATGCCTGGCAAAATGCGGCGTTCGAAGGGATCTGCATGGACTGCCTGGGGCTGGCGTCAGTTCAGGCGACCACCAGCGGCATTATTGATGTTAACGGTGAGAAAATCCCGGCGCTGCGCGGTAATCGACTCAGCGATGGCGCACCGCTCACTGTTTATCCTGGCGAAGTTCCCGCACGTTTGCCTAGTCAGGCGTTCTGGGATAAGCAAGGCTTCCAGTTTGAGGCGTTTCGTCCGCAGGTGATGGATGTCGACAAACCGCTGCCGCATATTCGTCTTGATGCTGCGCTGGAATTTTTAATAGGAGATAAATTGCGATGACCGAACCGTTAAAACCACGTATTGATTTCGACGGTCCGCTGGAGGTCGATCAGAATCCAAAATTCAGGGCGCAGCAGACCTTTGACGAAAATCAGGCGCAAAATTTTGCCCCGGCAACGCTCGAAGAAGCACAGGAAGAAGAGGGGCAAGTTGAAGCGGTGATGGACGCTGCTTTACGTCCGAAACGCAGTCTGTGGCGCAAAATGGTGATGGGCGGGCTGGCGCTGTTTGGCGCAAGCGTTGTTGGTCAGGGTGTGCAGTGGACGATGAACGCCTGGCAAACTCAGGACTGGGTGGCGCTGGGCGGTTGTGCCGCTGGGGCATTGATAATCGGCGCTGGCGTGGGTTCTGTGGTAACAGAATGGCGGCGCTTATGGCGCTTGCGCCAGCGTGCACACGAACGCGACGAAGCACGCGATTTGTTGCACAGCCACGGCACGGGTAAAGGCCGCGCATTTTGCGAAAAACTGGCGCAGCAGGCGGGTATTGATCAGTCTCATCCGGCGCTGCAGCGCTGGTATGCCTCAATCCATGAAACGCAGAACGATCGTGAAGTGGTTAGTTTGTATGCTCACCTGGTCCAGCCGGTTTTAGATGCCCAGGCGCGGCGCGAAATCAGCCGATCAGCGGCGGAGTCGACGTTGATGATTGCGGTCAGCCCGCTGGCGCTGGTGGATATGGCCTTCATCGCCTGGCGTAATTTGCGCCTGATTAATCGCATCGCCACGCTGTATGGCATTGAACTGGGGTATTACAGCCGCCTGCGCCTGTTTAAACTGGTCTTGCTGAATATCGCTTTCGCGGGTGCCAGCGAACTGGTACGTGAAGTGGGGATGGACTGGATGTCGCAGGATCTCGCCGCGCGCTTGTCTACTCGCGCCGCTCAGGGAATAGGTGCCGGGTTACTGACCGCACGACTGGGGATCAAAGCTATGGAACTTTGCCGCCCGCTGCCGTGGATTGACAATGACAAACCACGTTTGGGTGATTTCCGTCGTCAGCTCATCGGTCAGGTAAAAGAGACGTTACAAAAGAGCAAAACGTCCGGCGAAAAATAGTGCACTTTCGGGCACTGATCGGATACCTTTACGCCGAAGTGCCCGTTTATCCATCGTTGTGTCAATGTTTGTTGACAGAAACCTTCCTGCCACTCGAATAGTGTCATATCATCATATTTATTGTTCTTTTTCATGTGAAGGTTCCCATGCGTCTGGAAGTCTTTTGTGAAGACCGACTCGGTCTGACCCGCGAATTGCTCGACCTACTGGTGTTAAGAGGCATCGATTTACGCGGTATTGAGATTGACCCAATCGGGCGGATTTACCTGAATTTTGCCGAACTGGACTTTGACAGTTTCAGCAGTTTGATGGCGGAAATACGCCGTATTGCGGGCGTTACCGATGTGCGCACTGTGCCGTGGATGCCTTCCGAGCGAGAACATCAGGCGTTGAGCGCATTGCTTGAAGCATTGCCTGAACCCGTGCTTTCTGTCGATATGAAAAGCAAGGTGGACATGGCAAACCCGGCGAGCTGTCAGCTATTCGGGCAAAAACTGGATCGCTTACGCAATCATACCGCTGCGCAATTGATTAACGGATTTAATTTTTTACGTTGGCTTGAGAGCGACCCGCAGGATTCACATAACGAACATGTAGTGATTAATGGACAAAATTTTCTGATGGAGATAACGCCAGTCTATCTTCAGGATGAAAACGACCAGCATGTCCTGACCGGTGCGGTAGTGATGCTGCGCTCAACAATCCGTATGGGCCGTCAGTTGCAAAATGTGGCTGCCCAGGATGTCAGCGCTTTCAGTCAGATTGTCGCTATCAGTCCTAAAATGAAGCATGCGGTAGAGCAGGCGCAAAAGTTAGCAATGTTAAGCGCGCCGCTGCTGATCACGGGTGATACCGGCACGGGTAAAGATCTCTTTGCTTACGCTTGCCATCAGGCAAGCCCGCGTGCGAGCAAACCTTATCTGGCGCTGAACTGTGCTTCTATTCCAGAAGATGCTGTAGAGAGTGAACTGTTCGGGCATGCGCCAGAGGGGAAAAAAGGATTCTTCGAACAGGCGAACGGCGGCTCGGTTTTGCTGGATGAGATTGGCGAGATGTCGCCGCGAATGCAGGCAAAATTATTGCGTTTTCTCAACGATGGCACTTTCCGTCGCGTTGGGGAAGACCACGAAGTGCATGTGGATGTGCGGGTAATTTGCGCGACGCAGAAGAATCTGGTCGAGCTGGTGCAAAAAGGCATGTTCCGCGAAGATCTCTATTATCGTTTGAACGTGCTGACGCTAAATCTGCCGCCGCTGCGGGACTGTCCGCAGGACATCATGCCGTTAACCGAGCTATTTGTTGCCCGATTTGCTGACGAGCAGGGCGTGCCGCGTCCGAAATTAGCTGCAGATCTAAATACCGTGCTTACACGTTATGCATGGCCGGGTAACGTGCGGCAGTTGAAAAACGCCATTTACCGCGCACTGACGCAACTGGAAGGTTATGAACTGCGTCCGCAGGATATTTTGCTGCCGGATTATGACGCTGCAACTGTGGCCGTTGGTGAAGATGCAATGGAAGGTTCGTTGGACGAAATCACCAGCCGTTTTGAACGTTCGGTATTAACCCAGCTTTATCGCAATTACCCCAGTACGCGCAAACTGGCAAAACGTTTGGGCGTTTCACACACCGCGATTGCCAATAAACTGCGGGAATATGGATTGAGTCAGAAGAAGAGCGAAGAATAAGTGGGATAAATGCCTGATGGCGCAATACCATCAGGCATAATAATTTACGCTTTCAGTACCGCGAGAGCTGCTTCGTAATCCGGCTCGGTGGTGATTTCATTGACCAACTGACTGAAGATCACATTATCATTTTCATCAATTACCACAACCGCACGTGCTGCCAGACCTTTCAGTGGGCCTTCAGCGATCTCAACGCCGTAAGCTTGCAGGAATTCAGCGTTACGGAAAGTGGAGAGAGTGATAACGTTGTTCAGACCTTCCGCGCCGCAGAAACGAGACTGAGCAAACGGCAGATCGGCGGAGATGCACAGCACAACCGTGTTGTCGATTTCGGTTGCCAGTTGGTTAAACTTACGTACTGATGCGGCGCAAACACCGGTATCAATGCTCGGGAAAATGTTCAGCACTTTGCGTTTGCCCGCAAACTGACCGAGGGTGACGTCAGACAGATCTTTTGCCACGAGAGTAAAAGTCTGCGCTTTGCTACCCGCTTGCGGGATGGAATTGGCGACTGTAACCGGGTTGCCCTGGAAATGAACGATTTGTGACATGATTATCTTTCCTGTTTACATATAGTTAACGTCACGCCTAGTTTATGCTAACTGTCAATAACACAGCAATCGCTATTTGCGCTTAATCCGCAGACCACCGCGGCAACAAGGAGTAAAGATGAGAACCGTTAAGGTATTTGAGGAAGCCTGGCCGTTACATACCCCGTTTGTTATTGCGCGAGGAAGCCGCAGTGAAGCGCGCGTGGTGGTGGTTGAACTGGAAGAAGATGGCGTCAAAGGTACGGGCGAATGTACGCCTTATCCGCGCTATGGCGAAAGTGATGCCTCAGTCATGGCGCAAATAATGAGCGTGGTCCCACAACTGGAAAAAGGGCTGACGCGCGCAGAGTTGCAAAAAGTTCTGCCTGCCGGTGCAGCGCGTAATGCGCTGGATTGTGCGCTGTGGGATCTGGCCGCAAGACAACAGCAGCAGACGCTGGCTGTACTTACCGGTATCTCTCTTCCTGAAACGATCACCACTGCGCAGACGGTAGTGATCGGTACGCCGGATCAGATGGCAGGCAGTGCCGCAGCACTATGGCAGGCTGGGGCTAAGCTGCTAAAAGTGAAGCTGGATAATCATCTTATCAGCGAGCGGATGGTGGCGATTCGCGCGGCAGTGCCGGATGCGACGTTAATTGTTGATGCTAATGAATCCTGGCGTGCGGAAGGACTGGCGGCTCGATGCCAGTTGCTGGCCGATTTAGGCGTCGCAATGCTGGAGCAACCTCTCCCGGCTCAGGACGATGCGGCGCTGGAGAACTTTATCCATCCATTGCCTATTTGCGCGGACGAAAGTTGTCATACCCGCAGCAACCTGAAGGCGCTGAAAGGGCGCTATGAGATGGTTAATATCAAGCTTGATAAAACCGGCGGCCTGACGGAAGCGTTGGCGCTGGCAACAGAAGCGCGTGCACAAGGTTTCAGCCTGATGTTGGGCTGCATGTTATGCACCTCACGCGCCATTAGCGCAGCATTACCGCTGGCGCCGCAGGTCAGCTTCGCCGATCTCGACGGGCCGACCTGGCTGGCGGTGGATGTGGAACCGGCTCTTCAGTTTACGACCGGCGAATTGCATCTTTAGGATGCCAGCGCAGTAAATTCGCCATCGCAAAAAGATATTTTTCGCTGGCTTCATCGGCGGAGATGGGGGGAAACTCAGCAGTGATACAGTGCAAGTTCAGGTCTGCACACCAACTGCCAAAGGATCCGGGGGTGTCGTAGCCGACGCTGGTTACCAGCGGCAATTCAAATGCCTGGGCCAGCCATTCACCTAATTCGCTGTGTCTGGGATCTTCAATACACGCCAGCGGATCGTGGAACGAGACGACCCAGGCGGGCTGAATGCGGTGAATGAGCTGGCATAACGCTTGGGTTTCAGGTTCGGAGCCGGGTTTATCTCCGGTCAGCAAGACAACGTCGCGCTCTTCGGCGGCACTGTTCCAGCGATAAACCGTTTCACCTTCCTTCCAGTTCGCCGCGGGAAAGTTTCGGTTTAAATCCACACCATTAGCATTGGCACGTAGACCCAACTGGCAACCGTCGGGATTCACACAGAGCACCACATGATGGCGGCGCAAAGACGGTGTTAATGTGCGTAATGCGCAGGAGAGGGCGACGACGGAAGAATTCTCATCGCCGTGGGTACCAGCAAGAATCAAACCACTTTCGCTGCTGGCGGCATGGGCGGGAAACCAGAGCAGCGGCGCACCCAATAATGAACGTCCGTAATGTTCAGTTCCTGGGGGGAAAGCGCCCCGTTCGGCGCGTGGGCGAGTCACGGTCATAATCGTCTCTGACAATAGAAGTATTACAGGCAGTGTTGTGCAAATTTTGTGGATTATCAAATCCTTTTCGACAACGATATGTTATCGATCTTTTATCACTTTTTTGCCGGAAGTTATTTGCATTTCTTTAAGGAGAAACAAATAATTACGCATCAATATTAACGTCGGTTTGAGGGTAATTTATGAAGCACTCTGTTTCAGTAACTTGTTGTGCGCTGTTAGTCAGCAGCATTTCTCTTTCGTATGCTGCTGATGTTCCGAGCGGCACAGTACTGGCAGACAAGCAGGAGCTGGTGCGTCATATTAAGGATGAGCCTGCATCATTGGATCCCGCGAAAGCGGTTGGTTTGCCGGAGATTCAGGTGATTCGCGATTTGTTTGAAGGACTCGTGAATCAGAATGAAAAAGGGGAGATTGTCCCCGGCGTCGCCACCCAGTGGAAAAGCAATGACAACCGTATCTGGACCTTTACCCTGCGCGATGATGCTAAATGGGCAGATGGCACACCGGTTACCGCGCAGGATTTTGTCTATAGCTGGCAACGTCTGGTAGACCCGAAAACGTTGTCTCCCTTTGCCTGGTTTGCCGCGCTGGCGGGGATTAACAACGCTCAGGCGATTATTGATGGTAAAGCCACGCCTGACCAACTTGGCGTCACTGCCGTTGATGCCCATACCCTGAAAATCCAGCTTGATAAGCCATTGCCGTGGTTTGTTAATTTGACGGCCAACTTTGCCTTCTTCCCGGTGCAAAAAGCCAACGTTGAAAGCGGTAAAGATTGGACAAAACCAGGGAAACTTATCGGCAACGGCGCATATGTGCTTAAAGAACGCGTAGTGAATGAAAAGCTGGTGGTTGTACCGAATACCCATTATTGGGATAACGCAAAAACGGTACTGCAAAAAGTGACTTTCCTGCCGATTAACCAGGAGTCCGCTGCCACGAAACGTTATCTTGCAGGTGATATTGATATCACTGAGTCCTTCCCGAAAAATATGTATCAAAAGCTGTTGAAGGATATTCCAGGGCAGGTTTATACACCGCCGCAGCTGGGGACTTATTATTATGCCTTCAATACGCAAAAAGGGCCGACGGCAGATCAACGCGTTCGTTTGGCATTAAGTATGACGATTGACCGCCGCCTGATGACGGAAAAAGTATTAGGTACCGGTGAAAAACCAGCATGGCATTTTACGCCAGATGTTACTGCCGGATTTACGCCGGAGCCTTCGCCGTTTGAACAAATGAGTCAGGAAGAACTGAATGCGCAGGCAAAAACTTTGTTGAGCGCAGCCGGTTATGGTCCGCAAAAACCGCTGAAGCTGACGCTGTTGTATAACACTTCAGAAAACCATCAGAAAATTGCGATTGCCGTAGCGTCGATGTGGAAAAAGAATCTTGGTGTGGACGTCAAATTGCAAAATCAGGAATGGAAAACCTATATCGATAGCCGCAACACCGGTAATTTTGACGTTATCCGCGCATCATGGGTAGGGGACTATAATGAACCGTCTACCTTCCTGACGCTGTTAACGTCAACGCACTCGGGAAATATTTCACGGTTTAATAATCCGGCATACGATAAAGTGCTGGCCCAGGCATCGACTGAAAATACCGTTAAAGCGCGCAATGCCGATTACAACGCGGCAGAGAAAATTCTCATAGAACAAGCGCCTATTGCACCGATTTACCAGTATACCAATGGGCGATTAATCAAACCGTGGTTGAAAGGTTATCCAATTAATAACCCGGAAGATGTGGCGTATAGTCGCACAATGTATATTGTGAAGCATTAATATGATGTCATCTGGCGCGTTTATGCGCGCCAGATTTAACAACCCCGATAAAATACCTTCTTTTTTAAAATCCCCCCTATAAAAATCACACCCAAGATAATTATTTGAATTTTTCTGCCAATGTCCAGCATAAATAATAATCAAATATTTTATTTAAAAGGTGTATTACATACTCCCAATATAAGCTGTGCTTTACTTTTCTTTACAACGCAAGACGTATTGCGTTCCTTGTGAAAATTTTCATTCGCAAACAGACACACAGCTAAAATGGGGTGGTAAAATGAAAAAATCCTTAGCTATGCCTTTAGTTATCTCGTTATTACTCCTTCATTATCCTTCTTTAAGTCTGGCCGCAGAATCACTGCCCGATGCCACGTCGTTGGGGCTGGAAAACTTAACGAATGATCTCTCACGACAAGAATTGTTTGTAAAAATACTGGAATCGGATCCATCTCGTGATAAAGAGTTTGATTCCTTTGCGGTAAAAAAATATTTTAAATTTCCGGCTGATGTCGCTTACGATTCGGTATTGAATCAACCACGACCCAGTTCTTTATTTGGTGTGGATATCAGCCATCATAACGGTAAAAACTTCCCGATCGAACTGTTGGCAAAAAATAAGTCTGTGTTCTTGTATATGAAGTCCAGTCAAGGAACGCGTTATGTTGATCCTGAATTCGCCGGTTTTTGGCAGCGGGCTGGGGATACTGAGCGAGGGATAAAACTTCACCGTGGGGCCTACCACTTTCTTTCCAGTGGCACACCGGCAGACGACGCGGAATTGTGGGGACGCAAGCAGGCAATGACGTTTGTTAAAGTTATTAAAGCCAATGGCGGGTTAAGGGCGACAGATATGCCACCGGCGGTGGATGTTGAGTGGGATGTAGATTCATCAACAGGTAAGGACCGCTGGCAGAAGCGTAAACCCACTGAAATAATCACGATGATCAAGGCATTCACCGCGCAGGTAGAAGCCGATTTAGGGCGTAAACCGGTTATCTACACTGCGCGGGCGTGGTGGAAAGATGCCGTCGGCGGAGAAAAAAGTTTTGCCCAGGTTGCAGAACATAATCTGTGGCTGGCTGATTATTCTAATCAGGCACAGGCCAGCGAAACGCCGCGTTCAATTAACCAGACAAAATGGGCAATCTGGCAGTTTACCGATGCTGCGCAGCTTAATTTGGGATCAAGTCAGAAATTCGATGCCAGTATATACAAGGGCCCGACCGCTGAGTTTTATTCCACTCTGGGTGTGCAGGAGTTTTAAATCATGAACAGGCGATGGCCAAATTTATGTAAAACGGTCCTGGGGCTGTTAATTGCAGGAATATCACTGGGAATGACTGATGCCCGCGCAGATGACATTTGCAAAAATGGCGCAATGGTCCCTGATGAATATTGTCATTTTTTTGTCCACTATGGGCCAGAGAACCCAGGGAAACTGGATATCCGGATCAGTGATGCGTTAAAAATACCCGATCAGGATGCAGCGAAAACGCGCTCCATCGGGTTGATTATTGCAATTTCAAAATATCCACTATTACATGCAGATATTCCGGCAGCCGCGGTGGATGGCCAAAGAATGGCTGATTTTCTGATCAACGGACAGAAGTTTGATGAGGTTATTTTATTGAGAGATCAGGAAGCTTCATTAGATAATGTTAATTATTTTTTAAAGGAATATTTACCTGCCAGAGGGATGATGTTTGATAAGAAAGCTCGCTTGTTAATTGCTTATTCAGGCCATGGTCGTTTTGGCACTCAAAATGGTAATTCTGATAAAGCACCTGCATTTGTATTGAGCAACGCTACGGATATTGATGGTTCAAAAGGCATGTATGAAATGCCAGCTTTGAACACACAACTTAATATTCTGGCAAAGCGTTATTTCCATGTTCTGACTTTAGTCAATGCCTGCTTTGGTTCTGGCTTGTATGGCATGACTATCGGCGCGGGTAATTCTAACTCGTACAGTAATCCTGGTGCCTATGCAATAGCTGCCGGTGATGATAAAACAGAGGTTTACTCACTGGAGGCAAAGCGCGGAAGTGTCTTTTTCGATACAATTATCAAAGGAGTAACGAATGGCGTTGCCGACGAACGTTTTGGTAAGTCGTATATGGTAAAAGTAGATGGAAAAAAGGAATACTACGCAGGAATAACCAGAACGTTGAGTTTATTTATCTATGTTAATGATCAATATTCAGATATTAATGAAAAACTGGATGAACAAGGTAAGGGATTACATTTAAGCGATGCCTGGATAGGTGCAACAGAAATGCCAGCGGGTCCAGGGGGATTCTTCTTCATCAATGAACCTGCGGCAAGTCGTCTGGATAATAAGACTCAGCTGGCTGCGGGTAAAGCAGGGGAGTTTACGAATATTGATGTAGCCTCATTCTCGATTGATAAGTCAGCCCCTGTCCCCGCAGATAATCAGGAAAAAGATAATAAATCGATTGAGATTCCTTATGGCCCCGTAAGTGCAATTCCCAACCGTCCTGACATTCGTATTTTTAAAACGCCGGAAATTTACCCAATTCACGGACATGATATTTCTTCTAACGATGGTGAAATAGACTGGAAATTATTCCAGGAAAAATCATCTGCGCGTTTTGTGTATGCGAGAGTGGTTGGCTGGAGAGGTCCCGATTCATCATTTAAGTCTCACTGGAAACAATTAGCTGATTCCAAATTTGATCGTGGAGGTTATTTCAAATTTGATTTTTGCCGCACACCTGAGGCGCAATTGGAAACGGCAAAAAGTCTCCTGCCCGCAGAGCCGAAAATGTTACCGCCCGGCATTTTATTGGTAAATCCTGAAGGTGAAGATACAACTCAACTAAACTGCTTTAAAAAATCGGGAATGGCTAATGCACGTAATGATATTTTGCGTTTTGCCGATTTAATCTACCAAAATTATCACAAAACCCCCATATTTTATGGAAATCATAATAACCTGTCACATTTCATGGATAGTCGATTCGAGCAGTATATGGTGTGGATGGGGTATTGGGGACAAGCTGGTGTGAAGCTTGAAGGACGCAATCCCTGGACGCTTTGGCAATATTCAGAGAATGAAACGGTACCGGGGATCGGTCACAGCACGGAGTCTGAAGTTTTCTTTGGTACTGAGGAACAATATGTTCAGTTTAAAGCTGGCGAGAATAATGTCGCGCTGGCTGCTGTTAATTGAATAATAAATAAGACTGGATGGCGAATAAGCATATCGCCATCCAGTTTCTGCAGGTTATTACTTCACCTGTTCTGGTAGTGTGTTATTCTCCATATACAACGTCTGGCTGGGGAAGGCAAAATCCGCGCCATGCGACTGTACAATATCGATAATTTTCAAATATACGTCCTGCTGGGCGGCAAGCCATTCGGCCCAAACGGTGGTTTTAGTAAAACAATAAACCATAATATTTAGCGACGAATCGGCAAACTGGTTGAAATAAACCAATAGGGTTTGCTGCTGGTCGATGGCGGGATGATTTGTAAGCATTTCGCGTACCGCTTCGACAATAGCGCCCACTTTAGCCGCATCTTCATAACGTAAACCAATGGTCGTAGTAATACGACGGTTGGTCATTCGACCGGGGTTTTCAACGCTGATAGATGAAAACAGTGAGTTCGGCACGTACAGCGGACGATGATCAAATGTGGTGATTTTAGTCATTCGCCAGCCAATTTCTGCCACCGTTCCTTCGATATTTCTGTCAGGAGAACGGATCCAGTCGCCAATACTAAAGGGGCGATCAAAATAGAGCATAATGCCGGAAAAGAAGTTGCTCAGAATATCCTTACCGGCCATACCTACTGCAAGGCCACCAATACCACCAAAAGTCAGCAAGCCTGAAAGGCTCATGCCGAAATGTTCGCCATAGAGCAGAACAATGACGACGATGATGCTGATTTTGATGATCCGCGACATAATCCGTGCACTGGTAATATCGCGGCCTTTTTTAATCTGCTTCCGTTCAAACTGATTGATTAGAAGGAATAACTTAACCGTCAGGATAAGGGCTATCAGTGACGTACAGATAAAATCAACGGCGTCCGGTGTGATAAATTTGAGTTTGTAGTTTTCGATGACATAATTAATGATGCTACCAACAGCACTGATAATTATGGTGTAGATTAAAAATTGCACTGCGTGGAATAAGAATCCTTTTCTTTTATGATTTCCACGGCGAAACCAAAAGCTCATAAGAATCAATGCTGCGCAGCTACCGAAAATAATGACCAGATTAAGCGCATTATTTGTAAACAGTTCAGCGATCATTGTTTTATTAGGCTCCTCCAGATTGTTGACGTCATGCCGGAAACCCCTGGCGGGGTTATTTTATCGCGATAATTCATGCATATCATCAATAGACAGGGAAGGAAGTAGCAACATTAGCTAATTTATCAACGAGTTGATGATATGTTACGCGACAATCTATTGCTTTCAGGGCAGACAACACCAAAATGTCATGGTATTGTTACACACAAGTAACAAAGGGTTTATCTGCAAAAGGATTACATTATGATCATGGCGAAACTGAAGTCAGCGAAAGGGAGAAAGTTTCTCATAGGTTTGTTGGCGGTTTTCATTATTGCGGCGTCGGTAGTGACTCGCGCGACTATCGGTGGTGTTATTGAACAATACAATATCCCGCTGTCCGAATGGACGACATCAATGTATGTGATTCAGTCATCGATGATTTTTGTCTATAGTCTGGTCTTTACCGTGTTACTGGCAATCCCGCTGGGTATTTATTTCCTCGGTGGAGAGGAAAAGTAAGTAAAAGAAAAGGCCCGTAACTTCGGGCCTTGAAAGTAAGTGACGAACGATTAATCGTCGTCTTCGTCATCCAGTTCGACAGGTGTCTGGTATTGGTCGGGTTTAATCACCAGCAGGTCGCAGCGAAGATGATCAATCACTTGTTCCGCCGTATTGCCAAGGAATGCCGCAGAAATACCAGTGCGTCCTACGGTTCCCAGAACCACAATCCCTGCCTGTAAATGCTCCGCTAAATCGGGAATCACTTCTTCCGGTAGACCTTTTTCGACATGCGTCATTTTCTCGTCAATGCTGAATTTCTGCCGCAGGGCTTTCATCGCCAGTAAATGTTGCCCGCGAATAGCATCGTTATAAACGCTTGGATCAAATTCCGGCAGTTCAATCGCAATATTGATGGGGGTTACTGGATAAGCACCAACCAGATGTACCTCGGTGTGGTTGACCTGGTCCGCCAGTTCGATCGTCTCTTTCACCAGTTTTTCATTGAGCGCATTATGATACGGCTCTTCGCTGGCGAGATTCACCGCCACCAGTGCCTTACCCCCTTCCGGCCACGGTTGGTCTTTCACCATCCACACCGGGCTTGGGCATTTGCGTAACAGGTGCCAATCTGTTGGCGTAAAAATCACCGCTTCCAGGCGGTCATGTTGGTGCGCCATTTTTAGCACCAGATCGTGCCCACCGCTATGTACTTCCTGAATGATGGCTTCGAAAGGACGGTTATGCCAGACCACTTTAATTTCAATGGGAACGCCAGCGTTAAGATAATATTTCGCCTGCTCGTGGATCCACGCAGTACGCTGACTAATGACGCCCTGACGCATGGCGGTCCGCTCATCCGGGGAGAGTAGGGTAGTCATCTCGTATGAGAAGTCATAAATAGGCAAAAAGGCTTTAATTTTGCCACCAATCCGTTGATGCAAATAAACAGCTCGCCGTAATGCGGGTTGATCGTCCTGATTAGGATCGATAACAACAAGCATGTTCTGATACATAGCCATACAGAGTCTCCTTACAACAACTGTCAATGCAGTTTGTATTAAAAGAGTAACCTAGATCTGGTGAATGAAACAGTGATGAACCTTCTGCCAGATCAATAAATGAGAAAAATTTAATGATATGACAGAAGGATAGTGAGTTATGCGGAAAAATCAGGCGACGTTGCGTGTATGACCGGCTAGTTGGGCCAGCGCATCGTTATTTTCGATGGTGATATATTTACCTTTGACTGCCAGCATGCCGCTTTTCTGGAAGCGCCCCAGCAGACGGCTGATGGTTTCTACCGTCAGGCCCAGATAGTTACCGATATCGCCACGAGTCATCGTCAGGCGGAATTCACGAGGGGAGAAGCCGCGTTGGGCAAAACGACGGGACAGATTATAGATAAATGCAGCCAGACGTTCTTCGGCATTTTTCTTCGACAACAGCAGGATCATGTCCTGATCGCCTTTAATTTCGCCGCTCATCAGACGCATCATTTGTTGGCGCAAATTTGGCATTTTACCGGACAGATCGTCCAGCGTTTCGAACGGAATTTCACACACCATCGAGGTTTCCAGCGCCTGGGCGAAGCTTGGATGATGACCGCTGCCTATGGCATCGAAACCCACCAGATCGCCTGCTAAATGAAAGCCAGTGATTTGCTCGTCGCCTTGCTCTGTAATGGTATAACTTTTAATCGTACCGGAGCGGATGGCATAAAGCGATTTAAGTTCATCACCAGCCTTAAACAGCGTCTGGCCTTTCTGAATAGGCTTCTTTCGCTCAATGATATTATCAAGCTGATCAAGCTCATGTTCGTTGAGTGTGAACGGGATGCAAAGCTGACTGATGCTGCAATCCTGGCAATGGATAGCACAACCGCCAGACTGAATGCGCCGTATAATTCGCTTTTCCGGGATCATAGGTCTGCTCAAGCCGTAATTGATATTTGTCAATTTTAACATCTTTTTAGGGAGCAAGTAAGTCTAAGCAAACCTTAACAGCGGAGAATTCCGATAATAGATGTAAATTTATGTCTATCTAATTGAAAAACCTTAGATTGTTAAGGGTAACTTTACGTAAAACTGTGAACACGCAGGCACAAATTGCTTAATGTTTACAGTAAAAGATAACCTTCATGGCGCAATAGCCACTCTTTTCGCTGCACTCCGCCTGCATATCCTGTCATCGTGCCGTTTCGGCCAATGACCCGGTGACAAGGCACCACAATACTGATCGGGTTTGCACCGTTGGCTGCGCCGACGGCACGCGCGGCCCCTGGGCGGCCTAGTTGTTCTGCCAGTTGACCGTAATGCATTACCTGTCCACACGGGATAGTGCGTAGCGTTTTCCATACTTCCCGTTGAAATGGCGTACCGCCGGTGGCAGTGGGTAGGGAATCAATAATGCTTAGATTACCGGCAAAATAATCACGAAGTTTATCACTTAACCCGCCGGGATTGGTGGCGGAAATACGCTCATAACCTTCTTTGCGATAATGGATGTCCAGCAATTGCACCATGCGATCGCTATACTCTTCCCACTCAACCGCCCGCAGACGAAATTGTTCATCGCAAATAACCCACAGAGGACCCAGTGGCGTGGCAATTTTTTCTTCAAGTAATCTCAGCATCCGTTCTCTCTTAAGATAAATGTGGGTAAACCCCCGGACTAATCAGCAGACCGACAAGATACCATGCAAGCAACATTAGCAGCCATACCACAAGAAGATAAGAGGGTACGGTACGACTAATGAATAGTAGGTACCTGGATTAGTTTCCGGTTTGATCGATAGCGCTGAGGTGGATTTCCGGGCTAAATGCGTCTGCCGCTTCGTTACTTCTCCCGACACCAGCGAGAATGTGGTTTTCTGCAATGCAGACAAATGAATAAAAAAATAGAGCCTGTCGACATCCGCCAGACTCTACAGTACACACAGCAGTGCATCCGCGTCTTGAATCCGGCCTGCTTCCTGTCAGCCGGTGACAGTGTTATAACGGTTTTGCCCATCAGTTGCCAATTTTCTTCAGTGACAGATTTCACGAAAATATAAGTTAAAACGTTCATCTCATGATTGAATAATCATGCATCGTTAATCGACCGGTGAATTTAGAGGATGATTAACCTGTGCGGGGTTTAAACATATTGCAGAGTGATTTGCTGAAGTATATTTCAGGCGAAGTGCAACAAATTACCGTCATCATATATTGGTTGCTGTGATGGACAAATCGCCTTAATTAGGGCCTGTGCAGGCTCACTCCCGGCTTAAACTGTTCGATACTGCAACCAGGCTGGTATAAAATGCCCCGCCTGCGGGGACACTAGCCTGTATGGAGCAAGATGTTGCTTCAACTTGCGAAGTGAACGATACAGCAAGCATCAGATGTATGAAAAATTAACTCGTCTGGATCACGACGTGCGAAGGTACATAGGAGGTTACATGAACCTTGACGACAAATCGCTGTTTCTTGACGCCATGGAAGATGTCCAACCACTGAAACGTGCTACTGATGTCCACTGGCATCCTGTGCGTAACCAACGCGCGCCACAGCGTATAGACACGCTGCAACTTGATAATTTCCTCACCACAGGATTTCTCGACATCATCCCGCTAAATCAGCCCTTGGAATTTCGTCGGGAAGGTTTGCAACATGGGGTGATCGATAAGCTACGCAGCGGCAAATATCCGCAACAGGCTAGCCTGAATTTACTTCGCCAGTCGGTGGAAGAGTGCCGCAAAATGGTGTTTAGTTTTATTCATCAGGCGCGGACGGATGGTTTGCGTAATGTACTTATTATTCACGGCAAAGGCAGAGAAGATAAGTCTCACGCCAACATTGTCCGTAGTTATGTCGCACGTTGGCTGACAGAGTTTGATGATGTACAGGCTTATTGCACCGCGCTACCGCATCATGGCGGCAGCGGGGCGTGTTACGTAGCACTGCGTAAAACAGCGCAGGCGAAACAAGAAAACTGGGAGCGTCACGCTAAACGCAGTCGATAATTCATTGACGCTTCCGCGCTATTGAAAATATCAAGCCGCCAGTACGCGGTTGCGTCCGTCATTTTTCGCCCGATACAACGCATCATCTACGCGTTTAAACAATTCATCGATGCCTTCATTGCCTTCGTGATGTGCCACGCCAATGCTGACCGTAAAACGCGGTAAGCCAGAAATACTCACTTTTGCCACGCTCAATCGGATAGTTTCAGCGAGAGAAATTGCGGTATCCAGCGGAGTTCTGGGTAATAACAAGACGAACTCTTCACCTCCCCATCGAAACACCATATCGCCTTTGCGAGCGCAGCTTTCGAGTGTACGTGCCAGAGTGCATAAAACTTCATCACCTTTCTGGTGACCGTACAGGTCATTAATATGCTTAAAACGATCGGTGTCGATAAGCAGCAAACTGTAATCCTGAGCGATTGCGAGATGCTGCATCTGGCCTTGCTCGGTGATGTGATAAAATTGTCGGCGGTTAAGTAACCCCGTCAACGCGTCATGGTGAGCCGCGTGTTCCAGTTGTTGTTCCAGCCTTTTTTGCTCGGTAATGTCATGCACGATGCATAACATTAACTTGTCGCCATAAATCTCAATTGGCCCGGCATAAGTTTGCACATGGCGAGTGGAACCATCTGCCAGCTTATGGACAAAGTTAAGAGGTTTATGTCCGCCGGGTAAACGCGAAATTTCATGCATGACAGGCATCACGCGACGCCCAAGAATATTAATTTCCCAGGTGTGTTTCTGACAGATTGTTTCATGGTTATAGCCATAGAAATTGAGTGCGGCCACATTGGCGTCGACAATTTGGCCATCACGCGAGGGATCTATCAACAGCATTGGCGCGGAATTAGTCAGAAAAAAACGCGCATAAAACCCTTGTTTTTTACGCTGATAATTTGCAGATCGGCTGGCTTTTAAGCCCAGACTTGCGGGTGTCTCCATCCCTTCAAATATAATCACTTCCCCAGAATCACCAATCTCTTTGAGGGTTAACCGACAGCTTAGTGCTGTCTCTTCACCATTACGCTTGACCGTGAGAATTTCTACAATATCGAGTTGGTTATGCAGGTCTACGAGATATTTTGGCAGTTCGTTTTGGGAGGAGACGGAATAGAGGCCGGTTCGTAGCTGACTAAAAGTGAGTTCTTGCATCAACAGTTGCGCAGCGCTATTGGCATAAATTAACCGTTCCTCGAAGGGGGAAACGATCCAGACAGGACTGGTTAATAAGTCCAGGGTATTGAAGTTGTGCGTAGTCATTGAAATCCCGTTATTTTTATCAATTTTCTATTGTTATCTGATCGCAAAAATGCCACCACGAATGATCAGATAATTCTGATAATGATAGACGCTATTTAACACTTTACCCCTTTTCTAATCATGAAAAGTATTTTGCTTTCTGTATTTAGTTTTGACAGGATTTTATTAATCATTTCAGGGTAATGGGGTGAGGAGATGTTGCGTAAGATGACCAGAAGACTAGACTACAAAATAAAGCATTGATAATGGAGGCACTGTGGAAACGATTAAGGGAGCGGACATAAATGTACCGGATGCAGTATTTGCCTGGATGTTGGATGGTAAAGGCGGCGTTAAACCGCTGGAAAATACAGATGAGATAGATGAAGAGCATCCCTGCTGGCTCCACCTTAATTATGTGCACCATGACAGCGCGCAGTGGCTGGCAACGACACCATTGCTACCAAATAACGTGCGTGACGCGCTGGCAGGGGAAAGCACGCGACCCAGAGTCAGCCGTCTTGGTGAAGGGACGTTGATTACGTTGCGCTGCATTAATGGCAGTACTGATGAACGTCCCGACCAGCTGGTCGCCATGCGTGTTTATATGGACGGTCGGTTCATTGTCTCGACCCGACAACGTAAAGTACTGGCGTTAGACGATGTAGTTAGCGATCTGGAAGAGGGGACCGGCCCGACTGATTGCGGAGGCTGGCTGGTGGATGTGTGTGATGCATTAACCGATCACTCCAATGAGTTTATAGAGCAACTGCACGATAAAATTATCGACCTGGAAGATAATTTACTTGATCAACAAATTCCGCCGCGCGGTTTCCTGGCACTACTACGAAAACAACTCATTGTTATGCGTCGCTATATGGCGCCGCAGCGAGATGTTTATGCTCGTCTTGCCAGTGAGCGCCTGCCCTGGATGAATGACGATCAACGGCGCCGAATGCAGGATATTGCTGACCGTCTTGGGCGCGGTCTGGATGAGATTGACGCGTGCATTGCGAGAACTGGCGTGATGGCGGACGAAATCGCCCAAGTGATGCAGGAAAATTTAGCCCGCCGTACTTACACAATGTCATTGATGGCAATGGTCTTTTTACCCAGTACATTTTTAACCGGGTTATTTGGCGTTAACCTCGGCGGTATTCCAGGTGGAGGATGGCAATTTGGTTTTTCGCTTTTTTGTATTCTGTTAGTTGTTCTTATTGGTGGTGTTGCTTTATGGTTGCATCGTAGTAAATGGTTGTAACAAAAGCAATTTCCCCGGGTTTCTGTATACAAAAACGCCGTAAAGTTTGAGCGAGGTCAATAAACTCTCTACCCAATCAGGGCAATATCTTCCACGCAGGTGAATGCAACGTCAAGCGATGGGCGTTGCGCTCCATATTGTCTTACTTCCTTTTTTGAATTACTGCATAGCACAATTGATTCGTACGACGCCGACTTAGATAAGTCGGCTTTTTTTTGTCTGTTATCTGTCAACGTCTACCCTTTAAGAGTCTACCCAATGACCAAAGGGAAATATGATGACACTCATTTATTTGCAAATTCCTGTCCCTGAACCGATTCCTGGCGATCCCGTCCCAGTCCCCGATCCAATCCCTCGTCCACAACCTATGCCCGACCCGCCGCCCGATGAAGAACCGATTAAATTGTCGCAACGTGAGCGTAGATCTGCGAGGATACGCGCCTGCTAACTTTGCGCTGATGACCACGAGAATAGATTGTGACCGCTTTTTCTACCCTGAACGTTTTGCCTCCCGCCCAGCTCACTAACCTTAATGAGTTGGGTTACTTAACCATGACACCAGTGCAGGCCGCCGCACTTCCGGCGATCCTTGCTGGAAAAGATGTTCGCGTGCAGGCGAAAACCGGCAGCGGAAAAACCGCGGCATTTGGCCTCGGGTTGTTACAGCAAATTGATGCGTCGCTGTTTCAGACTCAGGCTTTAGTGCTGTGTCCGACTCGTGAACTGGCGGATCAAGTCGCAGGGGAGTTACGTCGGCTGGCGCGTTTCCTACCAAATACCAAGATCTTGACCTTATGCGGCGGTCAGCCGTTTGGCATTCAGCGCGATTCACTGCAACACGCGCCGCATATCATCGTGGCAACGCCGGGGCGTTTGCTGGATCACCTGCAAAAAGGAACTGTTTCGTTAGATGCGTTGAATACGTTGGTCATGGATGAAGCCGACCGTATGCTAGATATGGGGTTTAGCGACGCAATTGATGAAGTCATCGGTTTTGCGCCAGCTTCTCGCCAGACGCTTCTCTTCTCTGCCACCTGGCCGGAAGCGATCGCCGCGATAAGCGGTCGTGTACAACGAGATCCCCTGGCGATTGAAATAGACACAACAGATGCTCTTCCGCCTATTGAACAACAATTTTATGAGACATCCAGCAAGGGCAAAATTCCGTTGTTGCAACGGTTATTAAGTTTGCATCAGCCAGCGTCTTGTGTGGTGTTTTGTAACACCAAAAAAGATTGCCAGGCTGTGTGTGACGCGCTGAATGAAGTAGGGCAAAGTGCATTGTCGTTACATGGCGATCTGGAACAGCGCGATCGCGACCAGACGTTGGTTCGTTTTGCCAACGGTAGCGCTCGTGTGCTGGTAGCGACCGATGTCGCTGCGCGTGGTCTGGATATTAAATCGCTTGAGCTGGTGGTGAACTTTGAGCTGGCGTGGGATCCTGAAGTTCATGTGCATCGTATCGGGCGTACGGCGCGTGCCGGGAATAGCGGTCTGGCAATCAGTTTCTGTGCGCCAGAAGAAGCACAGCGCGCTAATATCATTGCCGACATGTTGCAGATGAAACTTAACTGGCAAACGTTACCAGCCAGCAGGGACATTGTGTCGCTGGAGGCTGAAATGGCAACGTTGTGTATCGATGGCGGGAAAAAAGCCAAAATGCGTCCCGGTGATGTATTAGGCGCGCTGACAGGAGATATCGGGCTGGATGGCGCAGATATTGGCAAAATCACCGTGCACCCAGCGCATGTCTATGTCGCTGTGCGACAGGCTGTTGCTCATAAGACATGGAAGCAGTTACAGGGCGGCAAGATTAAAGGAAAAACTTGCCGGGTACGGTTATTAAAATAACGAAATGTTGAATTGCCTGATGCAAGGCTAAACATCTCGCCGGATGCGACGCTGGCCGCGTCTTATCCGGCATGCATAAGAGTAGCCCGATAATCTTACGCATCGGGCGTTATCCTGATTATTTCACTTCAACCACATTCAGCCGCAGTTCATCCAGCTGATTTTCGTCTTCTTCAGGCTGCCAGCCCGTCGGTTGTAGTGGCAGCTCTTCGCGATCAAACGCCAGATCACCGCCGTTAACCACTTCTGAACCGTGGGTAATGCCTTTGAAATCGAACAGACTGGTATCGCACAGATGAGACGGCACTACATTTTGCATCGCGCTGAACATTGTCTCGATACGTCCCGGATAACGCTTATCCCAGTCACGGAGCATATCGGCAATCACCTGACGTTGCAGGTTAGGCTGCGAGCCGCACAGGTTGCACGGAATAATCGGGAACGCTTTCGCATCGGCAAAACGCTGAATATCTTTTTCGCGGCAGTAGGCCAGCGGACGAATCACGATATGTTTGCCATCATCGCTCATCAGTTTCGGTGGCATCCCCTTCATCTTGCCACCGTAGAACATATTTAAGAACAGTGTTTGCAGGATATCGTCGCGGTGGTGACCCAGTGCGATTTTCGTGGCACCCAGTTCTGTTGCGGTGCGATAAAGGATACCGCGACGCAGACGAGAGCAGAGCGAGCAGGTAGTTTTTCCTTCAGGGATTTTCTCTTTTACGATCCCGTAAGTATTCTCTTCAACAATCTTATACTCAACGCCCAGCTTATCGAGATACTCCGGCAGGACGTGTTCCGGGAAACCAGGCTGTTTCTGGTCGAGGTTAACGGCAACCAGCGAGAAATTGATTGGCGCGCTTTGCTGCAAATTACGCAGGATCTCCAGCATGGTATAGCTGTCTTTGCCCCCGGAGAGGCAAACCATAATGCGGTCGCCATCTTCAATCATATTGAAGTCAGCAATGGCTTCGCCCACGTTACGACGCAGACGTTTTTGCAATTTGTTGAGATTGTATTGTTCTTTCTTACTAATTTCTTGATTTTGCGACATTTAATAGCGACTCAATTCGTTATATGGCATCAGAAAAGTATGCGTCATGCCGGAACGCCCAGCATAAGAAGTCTGATATAAAAACTGTGGCGTGTATGGTACGGATTAGAGGGGAAAATGTCAGCACATTTGCGAAATGAATCAAAAAGCCCGCAGCGGTCTGCGGGCGTTAGTGTTAGCGCACGACCAGCACTGAGCACTCGGCGTGACGTACTACGGCAGCGGCGTTAGAGCCGAGCAGGTAGGTGGTGATATCCGGTCGATGAGAAGCAATGATTATCATGTGAGCAGGGATTTTTTTCGCCATTTCCAGAATACGGTCTTTTGGCGAACCTTCTTCAACATGGACATGCACTCTGTCAGTCGGCAGTTTGAATTTTTTAATGACTTTTTCCAGTTGCGATTTGGCTTCCGCTTTCAGGTCATCCATTGCCGGTAACTCTGCGGAATACGCTAATCCCAGAGAGGCATAGTAGGGTAGCGAAGGTATTACCGTCAGGAAATGAACCTCTGCATCATCAATCTTTGCCTCTGCCTCAACGTGGCTAATCACACGTTGAGTTAATTCTGAATCTGAAATATCGATAGGGACAAGAATCGTTCTGTTCATAAAACCTCCTGTTTTAGTATCCGCATAAAGTGTAACGCCAGATGACTCATTTTGTGTAATGACGGAGTTCACATTTTTAATTTAGATCAAGGGAGGAGAAATATGAAGAAAATGCCCGCCAAACGGCGGGCAGGCAAGATTAAAACTGGTATACCAGACCTAAAGCAACGATATCATCGGTAGAGATACCGTTCGCAGCGTAGAAGCTGTCATCATCATCAAGTAGGTTGATTTTATAATCATGATGTAGCCCCCAGAAACACCGGACAGTAGCTGTATCTCCAGATAAGAGATAGGCTTGAATATATGTCTAACACTAACGCCAATTTTGAGATGACCGGGATCCTGTTAGGGCAAGAAGTCCGTA
>NZ_VATT01000031.1:0-50997 GCF_005781225.1 Escherichia sp. E4736
TACCGGAAGTATCCCCTTTTATGATGAGTTTATCCGTTACGGAATTATCATCGCCTAATACAGTATGCATGACTAACAGGCCATCATTGGCAGCATAGTTGCCGTTAATGGTCAGTGTGGTCGGCGTGAACTCGTGACCCTGTTCATACGAAGACAACGTTGTTGTTCCAGCCAGCGTCAGCGTTTTTAACGCTTGCGAATAACCGTTTAAATCGAGATGCCCATCGCTGTCGACAATATAATCGGAGTTGGGGCTGAAGGTATTTTCTTTACCTGCGCGTAGACTGCCTTTGGTTATATTGGTATCACCAGCATAGCTATTGGAACCAGATAATGTTGTTGTTCCTGAGCCAACTTGATTAATCTGGCCGTTCCCCTGAATATCCGAGGCCAGCAGAAAATCGGTACTGGAGTGATTAAAGTTTACTATCGAAGAGGAAGAAGCATCTGCAGCCCCCAAATGAATAAATGGCGTATTAATCGAACCAGCAGGCTGTTCAGCCTCACCTTGCGCACCACCAATATTTAAAACGCCTGTGGCGCCAGGTGCGAGAGTAACCCAAATAAACGAATTGGCATTGATTGTTGCACCATTATTAACGGTAAGGATACCGGTAGTATTAAAAGCAACATCTGGGCTGAATCCACCAAGATAAACATATTCAGCATTCAATGTTGAATTTTTACCATCAACCAGAACCTCGCCATAACTATTACGATTTTTTGATGCACTATTGCCTGGATAAGCATATCCAATAGCTACCTGAGCTGAGGTAGTGAGTGTACCGCCATTCGTAATACGTAAATTGCCGATTCCCTGATCGCCAACAATAGCAATGTTAGAGGAAACCGATGAGTCTTCCCCATCAATAACCATCAACCCTTTGGCATCACCATAATACTCACCAATCCTTAGTTCCTGCAGGCCACTTATCTTACTGCCTTCTAACACGTATACTGTGCCGGAACCTTCATTTGTGCCCAAATACAATTTTGATGTAGGAGTATCAAACTGCCAGTTGGTATGGTTGGATAAAGTGAGGGAACCTTCAGAGTTATTACCTACGGTAGCATTAGCAGTAATAAGTGAAAGATTATCAATGAGTAATGAGCCATTAGAGTTTTGACCTACATTCAAAGAAGTAAAATGATTCCATCCGGGATCGTAACCTTCAGCGGCAATAACTTTTGCCTCTTCGCCATTATTAATGGTAACAACGCTATTTGCATCTGTGGGTGGGGTTACAGCCAGGGATACGGGTGTAAATAATACCGTTGAAATGGCTATCGCCCGTGTCGATAAGCTTTTTTTTGCTGATTTCATATCACTCACTTTCATCCTTAAATTTAAATGGCGAGATGTTTCTTATTGCACTATTTTTCTTCCTGAAGCCTTGTAAGGCGTAAACATGCAAGTTGCTAAATAAGAATATCTGTAATATTAGATGCAATAAATTTATTAAAGTGTTAGTTGTTCATTGTATTGATTGGTTTTAGTGGTTTGTACGTGGAGTTAATGTGGTTTTTTTATGTCGTTTAGAAAAAACACATCTAATAATCCTAAACTTTATGTAAGTGAAATAAAGAAAAGGTATGGAAATTACATGAATAGATGGTTGGTGGCTTTTTTGTTCAGAAAAGTAATGTGGTTTGTGTGAATTTTATATTGGATTTTAGCGGAAGCAGGAATTTGAGATTTTTATGAAAATTAATTTAAGGAGCACCAGCGATAATTGTCATGAGCGTTATTAAACAACAGGAGAGATGTGGCTATTGTTGAGAAAAATACAAATATAATCCCTTTTTCTGTGGGTTTTTCCTGAACGCTGAACCACTTATTAATCAACCCTGATGATGACTGTTATCTTCAGGGTATTGCCCTAATCACACATCATGGCAGGATACGACGGTACCGTAAGAGAGGTCGGATATATGAATGCAACTAACTTCCTTTACACAGATGAAAAATAACTTGCACAACGCAGGTGTTCATACACGGTGTGTAAAGGAACTATAGTGATTTCACCCATAAATAAGCTGAATTAACTTCATCATATTTATAGTAAAAATGACTGAATGCGAGCGCGATCATAAAGACCAGGGTTCGAAAAAGAGTGCCACCTGTACGTGACAGGTGGCAAAGTGGCATTAAAAGAGATATTTCACGCCCAGCATTCCCTGGGTATCACTGTAACCATTGTCGCCCAACTGCTGGGCGACGTTGCCCCACAGTTGCAGACGCGGAGTAATCTGACCTTCCACCCCGACTTTTAACTCGCCTGCGTTACGCGCGCCGATGATCTCATCGCCGATGCCATCCATCTTCACGCTGTAATTGCGGGAATTATAAATCCAGTTGGCTTCCACGAAAGGCTGGAAGGAACGCTCTTTATGATCATCAATAGCATGATGACCCTGCAGATACGCTTTCACCCCCAGACGCGTTTGCAGGTTGCCTTCGGTGCTGTCCTCAACCAGAGTGCCATTGTCTTCCGTATGATTGTCTGCCTTCACGTCCATCCACGTCAGTTGCATTTTTGGCTGCAACCAGTAGCTGGTACGCGCATCTGCGCTTTCACCAAGACGGAAGGTATAACCCGCTTCAATGGCGGCGGTGATGCCGTCAGAGTGATACTTTTCACTGGGCAGATACTCGCCGGAGACGGTGTTATCAAACCAGTTATAGAGCAACCAGCTGTCAACATAAGTCCCGGTTTTGTCTGCTTCGTTAGCGTACCAGGTGCCATACACGCCCACACTGTAGCCGTCGATTTGCCCACGTGAGCTGTATCCGGTCAGGCTGGAATGCGTGTGACTCTTGCTGTTGGCATAGCCAGCCATCAGGCCGAGATGCCAGCGATCGAGTGCGTTACTGCTCCATTGCGCAAGATCGCCGCCAAGTTGCAGAACATAACGGTTGCTCTGGGTGCTCAATTCATCCGAACGATCTTTAAAGCGGTTATGCCCGCCAATGTTACGCATCCACAGACTGGTTGCTTTCTGTTCGCCGGTGAGCAGGTCGGTGTATTGTGTTTCCCCCAGACGGTCATGCAGCCGGGTATTAAACAGCGTATTTGCCGCCTGAATATTGGCCAGATAGCTACCAATTTCCGGGCGATACAGATGTTTTCGTTCTGGTTGTGGAACAGATGGCGTAACAGGCGGCTCCGGTGTTACTGGCGGTTCTGGTGTTACAGGGGGCTCAGGATCGGGATCCGGGATGACGGGTAGTACCGGAGTATACGGTCCTGCGGGAATTTCACTGGTTAAAAACCAGTTCTGGTTGTCGCTTTTTACCACGTTGTAGTCATAGGGACCGGCAACAATACGACCTTCTTTACTGAAAACGCCCTCTGACAGGCCGTCAACCTCGACAATTTTTATTCCTTCCAGAGTATCCGCGCCCAGACCGCCCGCATTGTTGACCATGACGCGGGTACTACCGGAAGTATCCCCTTTTACGATGAGTTTATCCGTTGCGGAATTATCATCGCCTAATACAGTATGCATGACTAACAGGCCATCATTGGCAGCATAGTTGCCGTTAATGGTCAGTGTGGTCGGCGTGAACTCGTGACCCTGTTCATACGAAGACAACGTTGCTGTTCCAGCCAGCGCCAGAGTATTTAATGTTTGCGAATAAGTGTTTAAATCGAGATGGCCTTCACTGTCGACGATATAATCGGAGTTTGGGCTAAAGGTATCAACCGTGCCAGCGCGCAGACTTCCGTTGCTAATATAAGTATTACCCGTATAGATATTCGAGCCGGATAATGTGGTTGTCCCGGAACCTACCTGGTTAACCTGGCCTTTACCGTCTATGTACGAGGTCAGAACAAAATCAGCGTTGGTGTGATTAAAGTTTAATATTGAAGTGGTTGACGCATTTGTCCCCCCTAAATAAATTCGGGGAGTATTAATTGAACCAGCAGGTTGCGCAGCCTCACCTTGCGCACCTCCAATATTTAATATTCCTGTTCCGTTAGAGGAGACACCAACCCAGATATATGAATTCGCATTGATTACACCATCGTTGCTGACAGTGAGAACTCCGGTAGTATCAGAAGTAGAAGATGTGTTATATCCACCAAGAAGTATATTTGGGGCATTCACTGTTGAATTTTTATCGGCGACCTGAACTTCTCCATAACTACTCTGGTTAGCTGACAGAGAAGAATGGGCGTTAACATACCCAATATTCAGTTGAGTCAGGGATGTGAGTGTACCGCCATTAGTAACAGATACTTTCCCTGTTCCCTGATCGCCAACAATAGCAATCTTAGAGGTGACTGATGAGCTTTCCCCATCAATAACTAACGTCCCCCTGGCGTCACCATAAAACTCACCAACTCTTAATGATTGCAGGCCACTTATCTTACTACCTTCTAACACGTATAACGTACCGGAGCCTTCGTTAGTGCCTAAAAAAATATTGGAGGTAGGGGTGTCGAACTGCCAGTTGGTATGGTTTGTTAAAGTGATGGAGCCTTCAGCATTATTACCAATGCTGGCTGCTGAAGTGGTAAGTGAAAGATTATCAATGAGTAATGAACCATTAGATTCTTCACCTACTTTCAATGAGTTAAAATGTTCCCATCCGGGATCGTAGCCTTCTGATGCAATGAGTTTTATCTCTTCATTATTATTAATGACAACATTACTATCTGAATTTGTAGGTGGGGTGATAGCCAAGGATACTGGCGTAAATAATATGGTGGAAATGGCTATCGCGCGTGTCGATAAGCTTTTTTTTGCTGATTTCATATCACTCACTTTTATCCTTAAAAATTAAATGGCAAGATGTTTTTTATTGCACTGTTTTCTTCCTGAAGCCTTGTCAGGCACAAACATGCAAGTTACTAAATAAGAATATATGTAATATTAGGTGTAATAAATTTATTAAAGTGTTAGTTGTTCATTGCATTGATTGGTTTTAGTGGTTTGTAAGTTGTGTTAATGCGGTTTTTTTATGTCGTTTAGAAAAAATACATCTAATAATCCTAAACTTTATGTAAGTGAAATAAAGAAAAAGTATGGAAATCACATCAATATATGGTTGGTGGTTTCTTGTTCAGAAAAGTAATGTGGCTCATGTGAATTTTATATTGGATTTTAGCGAATGAAGGAATTTGAGATTTTTATGAAAATTAATTTAAGGAACACCTGCGATAATTGTAGTAAGCGTTATTAAACAACAGGGAGAATGTGGCTATCGTTGAGAAAAATACAAATATATTCTCTTTTCCTATAGATTTTTCCTAACCGCTGAACTACTTATTAATCAACCCTGATGATGACTGTTAGCTTCAGGGCATTGGCCAATCACACATTATGGAGTTCATCGATGAAAACTGGAACTAAGCTCTTAGTTGGTGCGTTAGCTTTTGTTGTCACAAATGTCTATGCCGCTGAATTGATGACCAAAGCGGAATTTGAAAAAGTTGAATCGCAATATGAAAAAATAGGTGATATTTCAACCAGTAATGAAATGTCGACCGCAGATGCAAAAGAAGATCTGATCAAAAAAGCGGATGAAAAAGGTGCGGATGTGTTGGTTCTGACCTCCGGTCAGACTGACAATAAGATCCACGGCACGGCAGATCTTTATAAGAAGAAGTAATTCTGAAGCTCATGTAAACAAACCCGATGCGCACGTCTATCGGTGAACGGAATATATTGAAATTCATGTTTTTGTCGGCCGGATAAGGCGTTAACGCCGCATCCGGCAATTTAATTTTTTAGCCGCCGCCAGAACGTCGTCCGGCTGATGCCTAAATAATTCGCTGCTGCTGTTTTATCACCATTAAATTTGTCCAGTGCCTGTAGTGGTGTCAGCAAGGGTGGGGCGATGACGTTACCCGATTTTTGTGTCAGCTCTGGCAATAATTGCTGCAAAAATTGCGGCGTTAAATCTGGCGTCGGTTCCACACTTAAAAACAGCGCCAGTCGCTCCATCATATTACGCAGTTCACGAATATTGCCCGGCCAGTCGTAGCGCAACAGCACAGTTTCGCTTGCCTGTAACCCCTGGCGTAATGCGGCAGAAAACGGGGCGGAGAGCGCTGCCAGAGACACTTTCAAAAAGCTCTCTGCCAGCGGCAGAATATCCGCCACTCGCTCACGCAGTGGCGGTAATTGCAGACGCAAAATACTCAGCCGATAAAACAGATCACGGCGAAACTGCCCTTGCTGCATATCTTCTTCCAGATTGCAGTGAGTGGCGCTAATGACCCGCACATCCACCGGAACAGGCTGATGCCCGCCAACGCGGGTGACCTCTTTTTCTTCCAGCACTCGTAACAGGCGAGTCTGCAATGGCAGAGGCATTTCGCCAATCTCATCCAGAAACAGCGTACCGCCGTGGGCAATTTCGAACAGTCCGGCACGACCTCCGCGTCGCGAGCCGGTAAACGCCCCTTCCTCATAGCCAAACAGCTCCGCTTCCAGCAGCGATTCGGCAATCGCCCCGCAGTTGACGGCAACAAACGGATGCGACTTTTTGCCCTGTCGCGCATCGTGGCGGGCAAAATATTCCCGATGAATCGCCTGGGCCGCCAACTCTTTGCCCGTTCCCGTTTCCCCCTCAATCAACACCGCTGCACTGGAACGGGCATAAAGCAAAATAGTCTGCCGTACCTGTTCCATCTGTGGTGATTGACCGAGCATATCGCCCAGCACGTAACGAGTACGCAGGGCGTTACGGGTGGCATCGTGAGTGTTATGGCGTAACGACATGCGCGTCATATCCAGCGCATCGCTGAACGCCTGGCGCACGGTGGCGGCGGAATAGATAAAAATTCCGGTCATTCCGGCTTCTTCTGCCAGATCGGTAATCAGCCCTGCGCCGACCACCGCTTCGGTGCCGTTGGCTTTCAGCTCGTTAATCTGCCCGCGCGCATCTTCTTCGGTAATGTAGCTACGTTGGTCGAGGCGCAAATTAAAGGTTTTTTGAAACGCCACCAGCGCCGGAATAGTTTCCTGATAGGTGACAACGCCGATAGAAGAGGTGAGTTTTCCGGCTTTTGCCAGTGCCTGTAACACATCGTAGCCGCTCGGCTTAATCAGAATCACCGGCACTGACAGGCGGCTTTTCAGGTACGCGCCGTTAGAGCCAGCAGCGATGATGGCGTCGCAGCGTTCGCTAGCCAGTTTCTTGCGGATGTAGGTCACCGCTTTTTCAAAGCCAAGCTGGATAGGGGTAATGTTCGCCAGATGATCAAACTCGAGGCTGATATCGCGAAATAACTCGAACAGCCGCGTCACCGATACCGTCCAGATAACCGGTTTGTCGTCATTCAGCCGTGGTGGATGTGCCATAGCGCACCGCAAAGTTAAGAAACCGAATATTGGGTTTAGTCTTGTTTCATAATTGTTGCAATGAAACGCGATGAAACATTGTCTGAAACGTTAACTGAAACGCATATTTGCGGATTACTTCATGACTTTATCTTTAACAAATTGAAATTAAACATTTAATTTTATTCAGACAATAGTGGCACACCCCTTGCTTTGTCTTTATCAATGCAAATAACAAGTTGATAACAAAGGATGGGCTATGTCTCTACACTCTCCAGGTAAAGCGTTTCGCGCTGCACTAAGCAAAGAAACCCCGTTGCAAATTGTCGGCACCATTAACGCTAACCATGCGCTGCTGGCACAGCGTGCCGGGTATCAGGCGATTTATCTCTCCGGCGGTGGCGTGGCGGCAGGTTCACTGGGGCTGCCCGATCTCGGTATTTCTACCCTTGATGATGTGCTGACCGATATTCGTCGTATCACCGACGTTTGTTCGCTGCCGCTGCTGGTGGATGCGGATATCGGTTTTGGCTCTTCGGCTTTTAACGTCGCCCGCACTGTGAAATCGATGATTAAAGCCGGTGCGGCAGGATTGCATATTGAAGATCAGGTTGGTGCGAAACGCTGCGGCCATCGCCCGAATAAAGCGATCGTCTCGAAAGAGGAGATGGTGGATCGGATCCGCGCGGCGGTGGATGCGAAGACCGATCCTGATTTTGTGATCATGGCGCGCACCGATGCGCTGGCGGTTGAAGGACTGGATGCCGCGATCGAACGCGCGCAGGCCTATGTTGAAGCGGGGGCCGAGATGTTGTTCCCGGAGGCGATTACCGAACTCGCCATGTACCGCCAGTTTGCCGATGCGGTGCAGGTGCCGATCCTCGCCAACATTACCGAATTTGGTGCCACGCCGCTGTTTACTACCGACGAATTACGCAGCGCCCATGTTGCAATGGCGCTGTACCCACTTTCAGCGTTTCGCGCCATGAACCGCGCCGCTGAACATGTCTACAACGTCCTGCGTCAGGAAGGCACGCAGAAAAGCGTCATCGACACCATGCAGACCCGCAACGAGCTGTACGAAAGCATCAACTACTACCAGTACGAAGAGAAGCTCGACGACCTGTTTGCCCGTAGCCAGACGAAATAAAAAACGCCCGTTGGTCGCATCCGACAACCGATGCCTGATGCGCCGCTGACGCGACTTATCAGGCCTACGAGGTGAACTGAACTGTTGGTCGGACTAGACGCATGGCGTCGCATCCGACAACCGATGCCTGCCTACGAGGTGAACTGAACTGTAGGTCGGATAAGACGCATAGCGTCGCATCCGACAACAATCTCGACCCTACAAATGATAACAATGACGAGGACAACATGAGCGACACAACGATCCTGCAAAACAGTACCCATGTCATTAAACCGAAAAAATCAGTGGCGCTTTCTGGCGTTCCGGCGGGCAATACGGCGCTCTGCACCGTGGGTAAAAGCGGCAACGACCTGCATTACCGCGGCTACGATATTCTCGACCTTGCAGAACATTGCGAATTCGAAGAAGTGGCGCACCTGCTGATCCACGGCAAACTGCCGACCCGTGACGAACTCGCCGCCTACAAAACCAAACTGAAAGCCCTGCGCGGTTTACCGGCTAACGTGCGTACCGTGCTGGAAGCCTTACCAGCGGCGTCGCACCCGATGGATGTCATGCGCACCGGCGTTTCCGCGCTCGGTTGCACGCTGCCAGAAAAAGAGGGGCACACCGTCTCTGGCGCGCGGGATATAGCCGACAAACTGTTGGCGTCGCTGAGCTCGATTCTTCTCTACTGGTATCACTACAGCCACAACGGCGAACGCATCCAGCCGGAAACAGATGACGACTCCATCGGCGGTCACTTCCTGCATCTGCTGCACGGCGAAAAGCCGTCGCAAAGCTGGGAAAAGGCGATGCAAATTTCGCTGGTGCTGTACGCCGAGCACGAGTTTAACGCCTCCACCTTTACCAGCCGGGTGATTGCGGGTACTGGCTCGGATATGTATTCCGCGATTATTGGCGCGATTGGCGCATTGCGCGGGCCGAAACACGGCGGGGCGAATGAAGTGTCGCTGGAGATCCAACAACGCTATGAAACGCCGGACGAAGCCGAAACCGATATCCGCAAGCGCGTGGAAAACAAAGAAGTGGTCATTGGTTTTGGACATCCGGTTTACACCATCGCCGACCCGCGTCATCAGGTGATCAAACGCGTGGCGAAGCAGCTCTCGCAGGAAGGCGGCTCGCTGAAGATGTACAACATCGCCGATCGTCTGGAAACGGTGATGTGGGAGACGAAAAAGATGTTCCCCAATCTCGACTGGTTCTCCGCTGTTTCCTACAACATGATGGGCGTTCCCACCGAGATGTTCACACCACTGTTTGTTATCGCCCGCGTCACCGGCTGGGCGGCGCACATTATCGAACAACGTCAGGACAACAAAATTATCCGTCCTTCCGCCAATTACGTTGGACCGGAAGACCGCCCGTTTGTCGCGCTGGATAAGCGCCAGTAAACCTCTACGAATAACAATAAGGAAACGTACCCAATGTCAGCTCAAATCAACAACATCCGCCCGGAATTTGATCGTGAAATCGTTGATATCGTCGATTACGTGATGAACTACGAAATCAGCTCCAGAGTGGCCTACGACACCGCTCATTACTGCCTGCTCGACACGCTCGGCTGCGGTCTTGAAGCCCTTGAATACCCGGCCTGCAAAAAACTGCTGGGGCCAATTGTCCCCGGCACCGTTGTACCTAACGGCGTGCGCGTCCCCGGAACTCAGTTTCAGCTCGACCCCGTCCAGGCGGCATTTAACATTGGCGCGATGATCCGCTGGCTCGATTTCAACGATACCTGGCTGGCGGCGGAGTGGGGCCATCCTTCCGACAACCTCGGCGGCATTCTGGCAACGGCAGACTGGCTTTCACGTAACGCAGTCGCCAGCGGCAAAGCCCCGTTAACCATGAAACAGGTGCTGACCGGAATGATTAAAGCCCATGAAATTCAGGGCTGCATTGCGCTGGAAAACTCCTTTAATCGCGTCGGTCTCGACCACGTTCTGTTAGTGAAAGTGGCTTCCACCGCCGTGGTTGCCGAAATGCTCGGCCTGACCCGCGAGGAAATTCTCAACGCCGTTTCGCTGGCGTGGGTGGACGGTCAGTCACTGCGCACCTATCGCCATGCGCCGAATACCGGCACGCGTAAATCCTGGGCGGCGGGCGATGCCACTTCCCGCGCGGTACGTCTGGCACTGATGGCGAAAACGGGCGAAATGGGTTATCCGTCAGCCCTGACCGCGCCGGTGTGGGGCTTCTACGACGTCTCCTTTAAAGGCGAGTCGTTCCGCTTCCAGCGTCCGTACGGTTCCTACGTTATGGAGAATGTGCTGTTCAAAATCTCCTTCCCGGCGGAGTTCCACTCCCAGACGGCCGTTGAAGCTGCGATGACGCTCTATGAACAGATGCAGGCAGCAGGCAAAACGGCGGCGGATATCGAAAAAGTGACCATTCGCACCCACGAAGCCTGTATTCGCATCATCGACAAAAAAGGGCCGCTCAATAACCCGGCAGACCGCGATCACTGCATTCAGTACATGGTGGCGATCCCGCTGCTATTCGGGCGCTTAACAGCGGCAGATTACGAAGACAAGGTTGCGCAAGATAAACGCATCGACGCCCTGCGCGAGAAGATCAATTGCTTTGAAGATCCTGCGTTTACCGCTGACTACCACGACCCGGAAAAACGCGCCATCGCCAATGCCATAATCCTTGAGTTCACCGACGGCACGCGCTTTGAAGAAGTGGTGGTGGAGTACCCAATTGGTCATGCGCGCCGCCGCCAGGACGGCATTCCGAAACTGGTCGATAAATTCAAAATCAATCTCGCGCGCCAGTTCCCGACTCGCCAGCAGCAGCGCATTCTGGAGGTTTCTCTCGACAGAACTCGCCTCGAACAGATGCCGGTCAATGAGTATCTCGACCTGTACGTCATTTAAGTAAACGGCGGTAAGGCGTAAGTTCAACAGGAGAGCATTATGTCTTTTAGCGAATTTTATCAGCGTTCGATTAACGAACCGGAGCAGTTCTGGGCCGAGCAGGCCCGGCGTATTGACTGGCAGACGCCCTTTACGCAAACGCTCGATCACAGCAACCCGCCGTTTGCCCGTTGGTTTTGTGAAGGCCGAACCAACTTGTGTCACAACGCTATCGATCGCTGGCTGGAGAAACAGCCAGAGGCGCTGGCATTGATTGCCGTCTCTTCGGAAACAGAAGAAGAGCGCACCTTTACCTTTCGCCAGCTGCATGACGAAGTGAACGCGGTGGCGTCAATGCTGCGCTCGCTGGGCGTGCAGCGTGGCGATCGGGTGCTGGTGTATATGCCGATGATTGCCGAAGCGCATATTACCCTGCTGGCCTGTGCGCGCATTGGTGCTATTCACTCGGTGGTGTTTGGTGGATTTGCTTCGCACAGCGTGGCGGCGCGAATTGATGACGCTAAACCGGTGCTGATTGTCTCGGCTGATGCCGGAGCGCGCGGTGGCAAAATCATTCCCTATAAAAAATTGCTCGACGATGCGATAAGTCAGGCACAGCATCAGCCGCGCCACGTTTTGCTGGTGGATCGCGGGCTGGCGAAAATGCCGCGTGTTAGTGGGCGGGATGTCGATTTCGCGTCGTTGCGCCATCAACACATCGGCGCGCGGGTGCCGGTGGCGTGGCTGGAATCCAACGAAATCTCCTGCATTCTTTACACCTCCGGCACGACCGGCAAACCTAAAGGCGTGCAGCGTGACGTCGGCGGTTATGCGGTGGCGCTGGCGACCTCGATGGACACCATTTTTGGCGGCAAAGCGGGCGGCGTGTTCTTTTGCGCCTCGGATATCGGCTGGGTGGTGGGGCATTCGTATATCGTCTACGCGCCGCTGTTGGCGGGGATGGCGACCATTGTTTACGAAGGATTGCCGACCTGGCCGGACTGCGGTGTGTGGTGGAAAATCGTCGAGAAATATCAGGTTAGCCGCATGTTCTCAGCGCCGACCGCTATTCGCGTGCTGAAAAAATTCCCTACCGCCGAAATTCGCAAACACGATCTCTCGTCGCTGGAAGTGCTCTATCTGGCTGGAGAACCGCTGGACGAGCCAACCGCCAGTTGGGTAAGTAATACGCTGGATGTGCCGGTCATCGACAACTACTGGCAGACCGAATCCGGCTGGCCGATTATGGCGATTGCTCGCGGTCTGGACGACAGGCCGACGCGTTTAGGAAGCCCTGGTGTGCCGATGTATGGCTACAACGTACAGTTGCTTAATGAAGTCACCGGCGAACCGTGCGGCGTCAATGAGAAAGGGATGCTGGTGGTGGAAGGGCCGCTGCCGCCGGGCTGTATTCAAACCATCTGGGGCGACGACGACCGCTTTGTGAAGACTTACTGGTCGTTGTTTTCCCGCCCGGTGTACGCCACCTTTGACTGGGGCATCCGCGATGCTGACGGTTATCACTTTATTCTCGGGCGCACTGATGACGTGATTAACGTTGCCGGGCATCGGCTGGGGACGCGTGAGATTGAGGAGAGTATCTCCAGTCATCCGGGCGTTGCCGAAGTGGCGGTGGTTGGGGTGAAAGATGCGCTGAAAGGGCAGGTAGCGGTGGCGTTTGTCATTCCGAAAGAGAGCGACAGTCTGGATGACCGCGAGGTGGCGCACTCGCAAGAGAAGGCGATTATGGCGCTAGTGGACAGCCAGATTGGCAACTTTGGCCGCCCGGCGCACGTCTGGTTTGTCTCGCAATTGCCGAAAACGCGATCCGGAAAAATGCTGCGGCGCACGATCCAGGCGATTTGCGAAGGACGCGATCCTGGGGATCTGACGACCATTGATGATCCTGCGTCGTTGGATCAGATCCGCCAGGCGATGGAAGAGTAAGTTATTGTCGGATGCGTCGTGTGGCGCATCCGACACCGTGCGCAGATGCCTGATGCGACGCTGACGCGTCTTATCATGCCTACCCACTGTTTTTACACAGATAAGTTTTCCCCCACCTTTTTGCACTCATTCATATAAAAAATATATTTCCCCACGAAAACGATTGCTTTTTATCTTCAGATGAATAGAATGCGGCGGATTTTTTGGGTTTCAAACAGCAAACGGAGGAATTTCGTGTCGCAAGATAACAACTTTAGCCAGGGGCCAGTCCCGCAGTCGGCGCGGAAAGGGGTATTGGCATTGACGTTCGTCATGCTGGGATTAACCTTCTTTTCCGCCAGTATGTGGACCGGCGGCACTCTCGGAACCGGTCTTAGCTATCATGATTTCTTCCTCGCAGTCCTCATCGGTAATCTTCTCCTCGGTATTTACACTTCATTTCTTGGTTACATTGGCGCAAAAACCGGCCTGACCACTCATCTTCTTGCTCGTTTCTCGTTTGGTGTTAAAGGCTCATGGCTGCCTTCACTGCTGCTGGGAGGCACCCAGGTTGGCTGGTTTGGCGTTGGCGTGGCAATGTTTGCCATTCCGGTGGGCAAGGCAACCGGGCTGGATATTAATTTGCTGATTGCCGTCTCCGGTTTACTGATGACCGTCACCGTCTTCTTTGGCATTTCGGCGCTGACGGTTCTTTCGGTGATTGCGGTTCCGGCTATCGCCTGCCTTGGCGGTTATTCCGTGTGGCTGGCCGTTAACGGCATGGGCGGCCTGGACGCATTAAAAGCGGTCGTTCCCGCACAACCGTTAGATTTCAATGTCGCGCTGGCGCTGGTTGTGGGGTCATTTATCAGTGCAGGTACGCTCACCGCTGATTTTGTCCGCTTTGGTCGCAATGCCAAACTGGCGGTGCTGGTGGCGATGGTGGCCTTTTTCCTCGGCAACTCGTTGATGTTTATTTTCGGTGCAGCGGGCGCTGCGGCACTGGGCATGGCAGATATCTCTGATGTGATGATTGCTCAGGGCCTGCTGCTGCCTGCGATTGTGGTGCTGGGGCTGAATATCTGGACCACCAACGATAACGCGCTCTATGCGTCGGGTTTAGGTTTCGCCAACATTACCGGTATGTCGAGCAAAACCCTTTCGGTGATTAACGGTATTATCGGTACGGTCTGCGCATTATGGCTGTATAACAATTTTGTCGGCTGGCTGACCTTCCTTTCGGCAGCTATTCCTCCGGTGGGCGGCGTGATTATCGCCGACTATCTGATGAACCGTCGCCGCTATGAGCACTTTGCGACCACGCGTATGATGAGTGTCAATTGGGTGGCGATTCTGGCTGTCGCGCTGGGGATTGCCGCAGGCCACTGGTTACCGGGAATTGTTCCGGTCAACGCGGTATTAGGTGGCGCGCTGAGCTATCTGATCCTTAACCCGATTTTGAATCGTAAAACGACAGCTGCAATGACGCATGTGGAGGCTAACAGTGTCGAATAACGCTTTACAAACAATTAGTAACGCCCGGTTACCCGGCAAAGAGGGGCTGTGGCAGATTCATCTGCAGGACGGAAAAATCAGCGCCATTGACGCGCAATCCGGTGTGATGCCCATAACTGAAAACAGCCTGGATGCCGAACAAGGTTTAGTTTTACCGCCGTTTGTGGAGCCGCATATTCACCTGGACACCACGCAAACCGCCGGGCAACCGAACTGGAATCAGTCCGGCACGCTGTTTGAAGGCATTGAACGCTGGGCCGAGCGCAAAGCGTTATTAACTCATGACGATGTGAAACAACGCGCCTGGCAAACGCTGAAATGGCAGATTGCCAACGGCATTCAGCATGTGCGTACCCATGTCGATGTTTCGGACGCAACGCTGACTGCGCTGAAAGCAATGCTGGAAGTGAAGCAGGAAGTCGCGCCGTGGATTGATCTGCAAATCGTCGCCTTCCCGCAGGAAGGGATTTTGTCGTATCCCAACGGTGAAGTGTTGCTGGAAGAGGCGTTACGCTTAGGGGCCGACGTAGTGGGGGCGATTCCGCATTTTGAATTTACCCGCGAATATGGCGTGGAGTCGCTGCATAAAACCTTCGCCCTGGCGCAAAAATACGACCGTCTCATCGACGTTCACTGTGACGAGATTGATGACGAACAGTCGCGCTTTGTCGAAACCGTTGCCGCCCTGGCGCACCGTGAAGGCATGGGCGCGCGAGTCACCGCCAGCCACACCACGGCAATGCACTCCTATAACGGGGCGTATACCTCACGCTTGTTCCGCTTGCTGAAAATGTCCGGTATTAACTTTGTCGCCAACCCGCTGGTCAATATTCATCTGCAAGGACGTTTCGATACGTATCCAAAACGTCGCGGCATCACGCGCGTTAAAGAGATGCTGGAGTCCGGCATTAACGTCTGCTTTGGTCACGATGATGTCTTCGATCCGTGGTATCCGCTGGGAACGGCGAATATGCTGCAAGTGCTGCATATGGGGCTGCATGTTTGTCAGTTGATGGGCTACGGGCAAATTAACGATGGCCTGAATTTGATCACCCACCACAGCGCCAGAACGTTGAATTTGCAGGATTATGGCATTGCCGCCGGAAACAGCGCTAACCTGATTATCCTGCCGGCTGAAAATGGGTTTGACGCGCTGCGCCGTCAGGTTCCGGTACGTTATTCGGTACGTGGCGGTAAAGTGATCGCCAGTACACAACCGGCACAAACCACCGTGTATCTGGAGCAGCCAGAAGCCATCGATTACAAACGATAATCGACTGGGTTACAGCGAGCGTAGTTTATGTCGGATGCGGCGTGAACGCCTTGCACTGAACTCGTAGGCCTGATAAGCGTAGCGCATCAGGCAATTCCAGCCGCTGACCTGTGTCAGCGGCTACCGTGATTCATTCCCGCCAACAACCGCGCATTCCTCCAACGCCATGTGCAAAAATGCCTTCGCGGCGGCTGTCTGCCAGCTATTTTTCCGCCGCAACAAAACCGCCGTTCTCTCCAGTAGTGGCGGGGCAAGAGAAATCGCTTTAAGCCCATCATGTTGTGTGGCAATCGCCGCAGGCAGCAAGGTGGAAAGAGAAGTGCGGCGAATCAGCTCCAGAACCGCGCTAATTGAGTTCGCCTCAATTACCACCTGTGGATGCAGCCCCGCTTTCTCGCAGTAGTAGTCAATTTGCTCTCTGGTGGCAAATTCCGCGCTGAGCAGCACCAGTTTTTCATCATGCAAGCGACTCAATGCCACCTGTTCCTGGTCAGCCAGCGGATGATGTTTCGCCACCACCAACGCTAAACTTTCTGTCAGTAAAGGAATTGCCTCCAGCTCCGGCGAATGCACAGGCGCGAAGGCAATCCCAACGTCCAGCTCGTCGCGACAAAGCATATCTTCGATTTTCTCCTGCGACATTTCCTGTAGCTGGAGCGTGATGCCGGGGTAGCGCGCATAGAAATCCGCCATTAAGGGGCCGATAAAGTAGCTCGTAAAGGTGGGGGTGACGGCGATACGCAGCGATCCTCGCGTCAGATCGGCAACATCATGAATCGCCCGTTTACCCGCCCCCAGTTCCTGTAACGCCCGGCTGGCGTACTGTCGCCAGACTTCCCCCGCATCAGTGAGACGAATCGTTCGCCCGCTACGGTCAAACAGCGGCACGCCTAAACTCTCCTCTAACTGGCGAATCTGCTGGGAAAGCGCAGGCTGGGAGACGTGCAACGCACTGGCGGCACGGGTGAAGCTGCCATGTTCAGCCACGGCAAGAAAGTAATTGATATGTCGAGAGAGCATTCGCCAACCTATAAGTAAATCCAATAGAACTCATCATAAATGAGTCTTTTACCTTATGGCAATCGGCGAGTAGTCTGCCTCTCATTCCAGAGACAGACAGAGGTTAACGGTGAAAGAGATTATTGATGGATTCCTTAAATTCCAGCGCGAGGCATTTCCGAAGCGGGAAGCCTTGTTTAAACAGCTGGCGACACAGCAAAGCCCGCGCACACTTTTTATCTCATGCTCCGATAGCCGTCTGGTCCCTGAGCTGGTGACGCAACGTGAGCCCGGCGATCTGTTCGTTATTCGCAATGCGGGCAATATCGTCCCTTCCTACGGACCGGAACCCGGTGGCGTTTCTGCTTCGGTGGAGTATGCCGTCGCTGCGCTTCGGGTATCTGACATTGTGATTTGTGGTCATTCCAACTGTGGCGCGATGACCGCCATTGCCAGCTGTCAGTGCATGGACCATATGCCTGCCGTCTCCCACTGGCTGCGTTATGCCGATTCTGCCCGCGTCGTTAATGAGGCGCGCCCGCATCCCGATTTACCGTCAAAAGCTGCGGCGATGGTACGTGAAAACGTCATTGCTCAGTTGGCTAATTTGCAAACTCATCCATCGGTGCGCCTGGCGCTCGAAGAGGGGCGGATCGCCCTGCACGGCTGGGTCTACGACATTGAAAGCGGCAGCATCGCAGCTTTTGACGGCGCAACCCGCCAGTTTGTGCCACTGGCAGCTAATCCTCGCGTTTGTGCCATACCGCTACGCCAACCGACCGCAGCGTAACCTTATTTTTAAACCATCAGGAGATCCACCATGATTCAGTCGCAAATTAACCGCAATATTCGTCTTGATCTTGCCGATGCCATTTTGCTCAGCAAAGCTAAAAAAGATCTCTCATTTGCCGAGATTGCCGATGGCACCGGTCTGGCAGAAGCCTTCGTAACCGCGGCTTTGCTGGGTCAGCAGGCGCTTCCTGCCGACGCCGCCCGCCTGGTCGGGGCGAAACTGGATCTCGACGAAGACGCCATTCTGTTATTACAAACTGTGCCACTGCGTGGCTGCATTGATGACCGTATTCCAACCGACCCAACGATGTATCGTTTCTATGAAATGTTGCAGGTGTACGGCACAACCCTGAAAGCGTTGGTTCATGAGAAGTTTGGCGATGGCATTATCAGCGCGATTAACTTCAAACTCGACGTTAAGAAAGTGGCGGACCCGGAAGGTGGCGAACGTGCGGTCATCACCTTAGATGGTAAATATCTGCCGACCAAACCGTTCTGACAGTCATGCGCGACCATCAAAAGACGTTCACGATGCTGCTGGTTCTGGTGCTGATTGGTCTTAATATGCGACCACTGCTCACCTCCGTCGGGCCACTGCTACCGCAATTGCGCCAGGCGAGCGGAATGAGCTTTAGCGTGGCTGCCCTGTTGACCGCTCTGCCGGTGGTCACCATGGGCGGGCTGGCACTGGCCGGAAGCTGGCTTCATCAGCATGTCAGTGAACGTCGCAGCGTCGCCATCAGTTTGTTGCTGATTGCCGTCGGTGCATTGATGCGTGAGCTTTACCCCCAAAGTGCGCTGCTGCTTAGCAGCGCACTGCTTGGTGGGGTGGGGATCGGTATCATTCAGGCGGTGATGCCTTCGGTGATTAAACGGCGGTTTCAGCAGCGCACGCCACTGGTGATGGGGCTGTGGTCCGCGGCTCTGATGGGCGGCGGTGGACTTGGTGCCGCCCTGACGCCCTGGTTAGTTCATCACAGCGAAACCTGGTATCAAACACTCGCCTGGTGGGCGCTGCCTGCCGTTGTTGCGCTCTTTGCCTGGTGGTGGCAAAGCGCCCGCGAGGTCGCCTCTTCTCACAAGACAACAACCACTCCGGTTCGCGTGGTATTCACTCCCCGCGCGTGGACGCTGGGCCTTTACTTCGGTCTGATTAACGGTGGTTACGCTAGCCTGATTGCCTGGTTACCCGCTTTCTATATTGAGATTGGTGCCAGCGCGCAGTACAGCGGTTCCTTGCTGGCGTTGATGACGCTTGGGCAAGCCGCAGGGGCATTGCTAATGCCTGCTATGGCTCGCCATCAGGACCGACGCAAACTGTTAATGCTGGCGCTGGTGTTACAACTGGTGGGTTTCTGCGGCTTTATCTGGCTGCCGCTGCAATTGCCGGTATTGTGGGCGATGGTGTGTGGTTTAGGTCTGGGCGGCGCGTTTCCGCTCTGTTTGCTGCTGGCGCTCGACCACTCTGTGCAACCGACTATTGCTGGCAAGCTGGTGGCGTTTATGCAGGGGATTGGTTTTGTCATTGCCGGGCTTGCCCCCTGGTTTTCTGGCGTGCTGCGCAGTATCAGCGGCAATTACCTGATGGACTGGGCGTTTCATGCGCTATGCGTCGTTGGGCTGATGATCATAACCCTGCGCTTTGCACCAGCACGTTTTCCGCAGCTGTGGGTCAAAGAGGCATGATGCGACGCTTGTTCCTGCGCTTTGTTCATGCCGGATGCGGCCTACGTAGATCACTGAATTTGTAGGCCTGATAAGCGAAGCGCATCAGGCAATTTTTATAATTTAAAGTGACGATTCAACTTTGTAATCTTTGTAATAATATTGCTTATCCCGGTCGTTTATTTCGCGAATAACCCGACAAGGAACGCCAGCAGCCACGACGTTTGGTGGAATGTCTTTTGTGACGACACTACCCGCGCCAATAACAGAATTATCCCCGATGGTGACGCCTGGATTAATGACCACATGACTCCCGATCCAGACATTATTGCCAATCGTTATCGGAAAAGAGTACATCTCTCCGTTTTTTCTCAATTCATGGTGTACAGGGTGTCCCGTAACGGAAAGAGTAACGTTGGGTGCAATCAGTACGTTATCACCGATTGTTACCGTGTAGTCATCGACAATGGTTAAATTGAAATTTGCGTAAAAATTGCGGCCTATATGGATATTGGAACCGTAAGAGAAATAGACAGGTGGTTCTATCCAGGCGTTTTCCCCTACTGTGGCAAACATTTCTTTAATCAGGCTTTCCCTTTTTTCAACTTCTGATGGATGCGAGTGATTAAACTCATACATTAACGTTTTCCCACGAAGTCTTTTTTCAGGTAAGCCTTCGCACATATCGGTAAATAGCTTGCCTGCTTTTATTCTTTCGGTCATTGGCATGTTCATTGCGATCATTCCGTCCTGATATGTTGGTCGGATAAGGCGCTCGCGCCCCATCCGACATTAATTGCTTAAGCGACTTCATTCACCTGGCGACGCAGTAGAGAAAGCGGGCCGGGGCCGCTAAGTGTGAACACGGAAATCAAGGTGAAGCCCAGCGCCACCAGACCCAGCACCAGATAAGCGCCCTGGAAACCGATGCTTTCATACATATTGCCCGCCAGTACAGACATAAAAATCATCGCCAGTTGCTTAAAGAAGCAGAAACAGACCAGATAAATCGTCGCTGAAAAACGCACTTCAAACTGGCTGGTAATATATTTAAAGCAGCCCACCAGCAGGAACGGTACTTCAAACATATGCAGCGTTTTCAGAATGACCACTTCCAGCGCTGAAGTGGCGAACGATGAGCCAATAATGCGTACAGACATAATAGTGCCAGCCAGCAGCAGGGCGTTTTTCCCACCGATGCGATTAATAATCAGCGGCGCAAAGAACATAATCGAGGCGTTAAGTAATTCGCCCATTGTCGTTACGTAGCCAAATACCCGCGTACCCTGTTCACTGGAGGTAAAAAACGAAGTAAAGAAATTAGCAAACTGTTGGTCAAAAACATCGTAGGTACAGGAAACGCCAATAACATACAGCGACAAAAACCACAGTTTGGGCTGTCTGAACAATTCCAGTGCCAGCTTAAGGCTAAATGCAGAATGGTTGGCGCCTACGGCATTGGCAACCGTGGCGGAAGAAGGGGCATCCGTTCTGGCAAAAAAGAGCAAAACGGCGAGGATGAGCGCACAGCCAGAACCCAGCCAGAAAACAAACTGGTTATTGATGGTGAACATGATGCCGACAATCGAGGCACACAGCGCCCAGCCAACACAGCCAAACATCCGCGCACGACCAAATTCGAAATTACTGCGACGGCTGACTTTCTCGATAAATGCCTCTACTGCTGGCGCACCGGCGTTAAAACAAAAGCCAAGATAAATGCCACCAACAATCGAGCCTACTAGAATGTTGTATTGTAACAGTGGCCCGAAGATAAAAATAAAGAACGGCGCAAACATCACTAACATGCCGGTAATAATCCATAGCAGGTATTTGCGCAGCCCGAGTTTGTCAGAAAGCAGACCAAACAGTGGTTGAAATAACAGGGAGAACAGAGAAATAGCGGCAAAAATTATTCCGGTATCACTTTTGCTGATATGGTTGATGTCATGTAGCCAAATCGGGAAAAACGGGAAATAGGCACCCATGATAAAAAAGTAAAAGAAAAAGAATAAGCCGAACATCCAAAAGTTTGTGTTTTTTAAATAGAACATAATGGATTTCCTTACGCTAAATACGGGCAGACATAGCCTGCCCGGTTATTATTATTTTTGGCACCAGATCAACTGGTAATGATAGCGACCTGCGCTCAGCTGAAATTCTGCCGACACTGACGGGCTCCAGGAGTCGTCGCCACCAATCCCCATATGGAAACCGTCGATATTCAGCCAGGTGCCTTCTTCCGCGTGCAGCAGATGGCGATGACTGGTTTCCATCAGTTGTTGTTGGCTGTAGCGGCTGATATTGAACTGGAAGTCGCCGCGCCACTGGTGTGGGCCATAATTCAATTCGCGCGTCCCGCAGCGCAGACCGTTTTCGCTCGGGAAAACGTACGGGGTATACATGTCTGACAATGGCAGATCCCAGCGGTCAAAACAGGCTGCAGTAAGGCGGTCGGGATAGTTTTCTTGCGGCCCTAATCCGAGCCAGTTTACCCGCTCTGCTACCTGCGCCAGCTGGCAGGTCAGGCCAATCCGCGCCGGATGCGGCGTATCGCTCGCCACTTCAACATCCACACTGATGACCATATCACCGTGTCCATCAATCCGGTAAGTTTTCCGGCTGATAAATAAGGTTTTCCCCTGATGCTGCCACGCGTGGGCGGTCGTAATCAGCACCGCGTCGGCAAGTGTATCTGCCGAGCACTGCAACAACGCCGCTTCGGCCTGGTAATGGCCCGCCGCCTTCCAGCGTTCGACCCAGGCGTTCGGATCAATACGCGTTGCTTCACTTACGCCAATGTCGTTATCCAGCGGCGCACGGGTGAACTGATCGCGCAGCGGCGTCAGCAGTTGTTTTTCATCGCCAATCCACATCTGTGAAAGAAAGCCTGACTGGCGGTTAAATTGCCAACGCTTGTTACCCAGCTCGATGCAAAAATCCGTTTCGCTGGTGGTCAGTTGCGGGATGGCGTGGGACGCGTAGGGGAGTGTCACGCTGAGGTTTTCCGCCAGTCGCCATTGTTGCCAGGCGCTGATGTGTCCGGCTTCTGACCATGCGGTCGCGTTCGGTTGCACTACGCGTACCGTGAGCCAGAGTTGCCCGGCGTTCTCCGGCTGCGGTAGTTCAGGCAGTTCAATCAACTGTTTACCTTGTGGGGCGACATCCAGAGGCACTTCACCGCTTGCCAGCGGCTTGCCATCTAGCGCCACCGACCAGTGCAGTAGCTCGTTATCGCTATGACGGAACAGGTATTCGCTGGTCACTTCGATGGTTCGCCCGGATAAACGGAACTGGAAAAACTGCTGCTGGTGTTTTGCTTCTGTCAGAGCCGGATGCGGCGTGCGGTCGGCAAAGACCAGACCGTTCATACAGAACTGGCGATCGTTTGGCGTATCGCCAAAATCACCGCCGTAAGCCGACCACGGGTTTCCGTTTTCATCATATTTAATCAGCGACTGATCCACCCAGTCCCAGACAAAGCCGCCCTGTAAACGGGGGTACTGACGAAATGCCTGCCAGTATTTAGCGAAGCCGCCAAGACTGTTACCCATCGCGTGGGCGTATTCGCAAAGGATCAGCGGGCGCGTCTCTCCAGGCAGTGAAAGCCATTTTTTGATGGACCATTTCGGCACAGCCGGGAAGGGCTGGTCTTCATCCACGCGCGCGTACATCGGGCAAATAATATCGGTGGCCGTGGTGTCGGCCCCGCCGCCTTCATACTGTACCGGGCGGGAAGGATCGACAGATTTGATCCAGCGATACAGCGCGTCGTGATTAGCGCCGTGGCCTGATTCATTCCCCAGCGACCAGATGATTACACTCGGGTGATTACGATCGCGCTGCACCATCCGCGTTACGCGTTCGCTCATCGCAGGTAACCAGTGCGGATCATCCGTCAGTCGATTCATCGGCACCATGCCGTGGGTTTCAATATTGGCTTCATCCACCACATACAGGCCATAGCGGTCGCACAGCGTGTACCACAGCGGATGGTTCGGATAATGCGAACAGCGCACGGCGTTAAAGTTGTTCTGCTTCATCAGCTGGATATCCTGCACCATCGTCTGCTCATCCATGACCTGACCATGCAGAGGATGATGCTCGTGACGGTTAACGCCGCGAATCAGCAACGGCTTGCCGTTCAGCAGCAGCAGGCCATTTTCAATCCGCACCTCGCGGAAACCGACATCGCAGGCTTCTGCTTCAATCAGCGTGCCGTCGGCGGTGTGCAGTTCAACCACCGCACGATAGAGATTCGGGAGTTCGGCGCTCCACAGCGCCGGGTTTTCGACGTTCAGACGTAGCGTGACGCGATCGCTATAACCACCACGTTCATCGATAATTTCGCCGCCGAAAGGTGCGGTGCCGCTGGCGACCTGCGTTTCACCCTGCCATAAAGAAACTGTTATCCGCAGCTCATCGCGCAGTTCGCCGTACATCTGAACTTCTGCCTCCAGTACAGCGCGGCTGAAAACATCATTAAAGTGAGTGGCAACATGGAAATCGCTGATTTGTGTGGTCGGTTTGTGCAGTAACGAGACGTCACGGAAAATGCCGCTCATTCGCCACATATCCTGATCTTCCAGATAGCTACCGTCACTCCAGCGCAGCACCATCACCGCGAGGCGGTTTTCTCCGGCGCGTAAAAATTCGCTCAGGTCAAATTCAGACGGCAAACGACTGTCCTGGCCGTAACCGACCCAGCGCCCGTTGCACCACAGATGAAACGCCGAGTTAACGCCATCAAAAATAATTCGCGTCTGGCCTTCCTGTAGCCAGCTTTCATCAACATTAAATGTGAGCGAGTAACAGCCTGTCGGATTTTCTGCGGGAACAAATGGCGGATTGACCGCAATGGGATAGGTCACGTTGGTGTAGATGGGCGCGTCGTAACCGTGCATCTGCCAGTTTGAGGGGACGACGACAGTATCGGCGTCAGGAAGATCGCTCTCGAGCCAGCTTTCCGGCACCGCTTCTGGTGCCGGAAACCAGGCAAATTGCCACTCACCATTCAGGCTGCGCAACTGTCGGGAAGGGCTATCGGCGCGGGCTTCTTCGCTATTACGCCAGCTGGCGAAAGGGGGATGCGCCGCAAGGCGATTAAGTTGGGTAACGCCAGGGTTTTCCCAGTCACGACGTTGTAATACGACGGCCAGTGAATCCGTAATCATGGTCATAGCTGTATCCTGTGTGAAATTGTTATCCGCTCACAATTTCACACAACATACGAGCCTGACGCATAGAGTGTAAAGCCTGGGGGGCCTAATGAGTGAGCTGACTCACATTAATTGCGTTGCGCTCACTGTCCGCTTTCCAGACGGGAAATTTGCCTTGCCAGCTGCATTAATGAATCGGCCAACGCGCGGGGAGAGGCGGTTTGCGTATTGGGTGGCAGGGTGGTTTTTCTTTTCACCAGTGAGACGGGCAGTAGCTGATTTCCCTTCACCGCCTGCCCCTGAGAGAGTTGCAGCAAGCGGTCTACGCTGGTTTGCCCCAGCAGACGAAAATCCTGTTTGATGGTGGTTAACGGCGGGATATAACACGAGCTGTCCTCGGTATCGTCGTATCCCACTACCGAGATATCCGCGCCGACGCGCAGCCCGAACTCGGTAATGGCGCGCATTGCGCCCAACGCCATCTGATCGTTGGCAACCAGCATCGCGGTGGGAATAACGCCCTCATTCAGCATCTGCATGGTTTGTTGAAAACCGGACATGGCGCTCCAGTCGCCTTCCAGTTCCGCTATTGGCTGAATTTGATGGTGTTTGAGATATTTGTGCCAGCCCGCCAGACGCAGACGCGCGGAGACAGAACTTAATGGGCCTGCTAACAGCGCGATTTGCTGGTGACCTAATGCGACCAGATGATCCACGCCAAGCCGCGTACCGTCTACATGGGAAAAAATAATACTGTTGATGGGGGCCTGGTCAGAGACATCAAGGAATAACGCTGGCACGTTACCACAGGCGGCTTCCACAGCAATGGCATCTTGTTCATCCAGCGGATAGTTGATGATCAGACCGCTCACGCGTTGCGCGAGAAGATTGTGTACCGCCGCTTTACAGGCATCGACGCCGCTTCGTTCTACCATCGACACCACCACGCTGGCACCCAGTTGGTCGGCGCGAGATTTTATCGCCGCGACAATTTGTGACGGCGCGTGCAGGGCCAGGCTGGAGGTAGCAACGCCAATCAGCAACGACTGTTTGCCCGCCAGTTGTTGTGCCACGCGGTTGGGAATGTAATTCAGCTCCGCCATTGCCGCTTCCACTTTTTCCCGCGTTTTCGCAGAAACGTGGCTGGCCTGATTTACCACGCGGGAAACGGTCTGATAAGAGACACCGGCATACTCTGCGACATCGTATAGCGTTACTGGTTTCACATTCACCACCCTGAATTCACTTTCTTCCGGGCGCTATCATGCCATACCACGGAAGGTTTTTCGCCATTCGGCGGGGCTGACGCCGAAGTGAGATTTAAAATGCTGACGCCAGGTCACAGGTGAGAGAAAACCCACCTCAGCCGCTATCCTCTCAACGGGCAACTGACTGGTTTCCAACAGTTCCTGGCTACGGCGTAAGCGTTCAGTGATGAGCCATTCGGCGATACTCGAACCGGTCGCTTTCATAAAATGACGGGTTAGCGTGCGGCGACTCATCATTACTCGCTGCGCCAGCGAGTCGAGATCATGCTGTTGCGCAATGTTTTGCCGCAGGTAATCCAGCAGGAGGTTAATGCGTTCATCATGGGTATTTTTCGGCACCGGTTGCTCTATAAACTGCGCCTGACCGCCGGTGCGATATGGCGGTACGACCATCCGTCGGGCAATATGGTTAGCATAGTCGCTGCCAAAATGTTGCCGAACAATATACAAACAGCAATCCAGCGCCGCGGCAGTACCGGCAGAGGTAATAATACCGTCATCGTCTACATACAACGCGTTAATATCCAGATATGTTTGTGGAAAACGTGCCTGAAATTCACGCTCGAACTCCCAGTGCGTGGCAGCACGCTTATTGTTCAGTAAACCTGCATAGCCGAGCACAAACGTGCCCAGGCAAAGCCCGACAATCTGTGCGCCGTTATCCCGTGCGGTCGTTAAGGCTTTCAGCAGCTTTTGTGGCGGTTTTTGTGTAATTGTTCCCCAGTAAGGAATTATCACAATATCCGCCTGGATGACTGCGGTATAGTCATGGGTGGCAGTTACGGAAAACCCATCGGCAGAGTCCACGTTTCCCAGATTTTCAGCGCAGATAATTACGTGAAAGCGTTTTTTCTCCGCCATTTTTTCGCTAAACACGATAAACGGTACGGAAAGGTGAAAAGGGCTAAAACCGGCAACGGCGATAATGGCAACAGTTAGCGGGCGCATAACACTCTTTATCTCCGAATTAGAATGTCAACGTTTCACCATCTTCTGGTACGTTCACAAATTCGATAATTTGATTATCTCTGGCGTATTCCTTGAGCGCATCACGCGTCAGCAAACAGTGGTTTACGGCCTCCATATGTGTCGCGACAATTTGCGCTTCTGGCAGGGTAAAATGTGCTTTGAGAATATCTTCTGCTTCCATAATTATCGCGCCATGCCCCAGAACATGCGCAAATCCGGCATTCAACACAACCACTTCTGGTTGGAAAGTTAGCATTGTAGCCTCGACGTCGTCACGCCAGAGGGTATCGCCAGCCAGATAGAGCGTTTTCTCTGTCGGGTGCTGGAAAACAACGCCGCAGGCTGCGCCTAAACGCTTCGCCATAGCCGGGTCGGCATAGGTGCGATCGGAGCCGTGTTGCCCTGTCGTTTTATGCAGAGTTATATCACCAAATTTAGTCTCGTCGGTAAGTACGGTAAGATGCGTAAATCCTTGTTTATGCAGTGATTCAGCATCTTGCTCATTTTGCACATAAATCAGTTTATCTTTGGGGACGACGCGGGAGGCTGTTTCGTCCCAGTGATCTTCATGCAAATGAGTCACGATTAGGGCGTCAACGTTGAGTAACGTTGTTAAATCGCACGGTAATTCTACCGTTGGATTGCGGATTTCTGCGCGTGCAGTTCCGGCAAAACCCGGATAACTTCCTTTAGGCGCGAGTAACGGGTCGATAAGAAATGTTTTGCCAGCGTATTGGATAATTTGGGTGGCATTACGAATTTGAGTAATTTTCATGATTTGCTCCACATCACAGTATTGATGTCATTAGCGTAGCGTGCAGCCCGTACTGTGCATGTGGGCAAATGGGCGAATAACGATGAGAATGGGCCAAATTACACATTGACGTCGCTAGCGCAAATGCACGCCACTTCGCCGTCCGGCCACCAGAATAGCCTGCGATTCCACCCCTTCTTCAATCTGTTTTGCTACCCGTTGCAGCGCCGGAAGATGTTTTTCTGCCGCCTGTTCAATGGTCATCGCACTGGCCATATACACCAGATTCAAACAGCCAATCACCCGTTGTTCACTGCGCAGCGGTACGGCAATGGAGGCGATCTTCTCCTCCTGATCCCAGCCGCGGTAGTTCTGTCCGTAACCTTCTTTGCGTGCACGCGCCAGAATGGCTTCCAGCTTTAACGGTTCCCGTGCCAGTTGATAGTCATCACCGGGGCGGGCGGCTAACATTTCGATTAATGCCTGGCGTTCTTGTTCCGGGCAAAAGGCCAGCCAGGTCAGGCCCGAGGCGGTTTTCAGGAGCGGTAAACGCCGCCCGACCATTGCCCGGTGAAAGGATAATCGACTGAAACGGTGAGTGGTTTCGCGTACCACCATTGCATCAACATCCAGCGTGGAAACATCTGTCGGCCACACCACTTCGCGCAATAGATCGCCCAGCAGCGGGGCCGCCAGCGCAGAAATCCACTGTTCGTCACGAAACCCTTCGCTTAATTGCCGCACTTTGATGGTCAGACGAAAACTGTCATCGGAGGTACTGCGCCGGACATATCCCTCTTCCAGTAACGTCTCCAGCAGTCGCCGCACAGTGGTGCGATGCAGACCGCTGAGTTCCGCCAGCAGCCCGACGCTGGCACCGCCGTCAAGTTTATTTAACATATTTAATAACATTAGACCGCGGGTTAATCCGCGCACGGTTTTGTATTCCGTCTGCTCATCGTTCTGCATATTAATTGACATTTCTATAGTTAAAACAACGTTGTGCACCTGGTGCACATTCGGGCATGTTTTGATTGTAGCCGAAAACCCCCTTCCTATACTGAGCGAACAATAAAAAATAATTTACATGTTTTTAACAAAATGCCGTTGCGCTGTACTGTGCGCGCAACGGCATTTTGTCCGAGTCGTGAGGTACTGAAATGGCAATACAACACCCTGACATCCAGCCTGCTGTTAACCATAACGTTCAGGTGGCGATCGCTGGTGCCGGTCCGGTCGGGCTGATGATGGCGAACTATCTCGGCCAGATGGGCATTGACGTGCTGGTGGTGGAGAAACTCGATAAGTTGATCGACTACCCGCGTGCGATTGGTATTGATGACGAGGCGCTGCGCACCATGCAGTCGGTTGGCCTGGTCGATAATGTTCTGCCGCACACTACGCCGTGGCATGCGATGCGTTTTCTCACCCCAAAAGGCCGCTGTTTTGCTGATATTCAGCCAATGACCGATGAATTTGGCTGGCCGCGCCGTAACGCCTTTATTCAGCCGCAGGTCGATGCGGTGATGCTGGAAGGGTTGTCGCGTTTTCCGAATGTACGCTGCTTGTTTTCCCGCGAGCTGGAGGCCTTCAGCCAGCAAAATGACGAAGTGACCTTGCACCTGAAAACGGCTGAAGGGCAGCGGGAAACGGTCAAAGCCCAGTGGCTGGTGGCCTGTGATGGTGGGGCAAGTTTTGTCCGTCGCACCCTGAATGTGCCGTTTGAAGGTAAAACCGCGCCAAATCAGTGGATTGTGGTAGATATAGCCAACGATCCGTTAAGTACGCCGCATATCTATTTGTGTTGCGATCCAGTGCGCCCGTATGTTTCTGCCGCGCTGCCTCATGCGGTTCGTCGCTTTGAATTTATGGTGATGCCGGGAGAAACCGAGGAACAGCTGCGTGAGCCGCAAAATATGCGCAAGCTGTTAAGCAAAGTGCTGCCTAATCCGGACAATGTTGAATTGATTCGCCAGCGTGTCTACACCCACAACGCGCGACTGGCGCAACGTTTTCGTATTGATCGCGTACTGCTGGCGGGCGATGCCGCGCACATCATGCCGGTGTGGCAGGGGCAGGGCTATAACAGCGGTATGCGCGACGCCTTTAACCTCGCCTGGAAGCTGGCGTTGGTTATCCAGGGGAAAGCCCGCGATGCGCTACTCGATACCTATCAACAAGAACGTCGCGATCACGCCAAAGCGATGATTGACCTGTCCGTGACCGCGGGCAACGTGCTGGCTCCGCCGAAACGCTGGCAGGGTACGTTACGTGACGGCGTTTCCTGGCTACTGAATTATCTGCCGCCAGTAAAACGCTACTTCCTCGAAATGCGCTTCAAGCCGATGCCGCAATATTACGGCGGTGCGCTGGTGCGTGAGGGCGAAGCGAAGCACTCTCCGGTCGGCAAGATGTTTATTCAGCCGAAAGTCACGCTGGAAAACGGCGACGTGACGCTGCTCGATAACGCGATCGGCGCGAACTTCGCGGTAATTGGCTGGGGATGCAATCCACTGTGGGGAATGAGCAACGAGCAAATCCAGCAGTGGCGTGCGTTGGGCACACGCTTCATTCAGGTGGTGCCGGAAGTGCAAATTCATACCGCACAGGATAATCACGACGGCGTGCTACGCGTGGGCGATACGCAAGGTCGTCTGCGTAGCTGGTTTGCGCAACACAATGCTTCGCTGGTGGTGATGCGCCCGGATCGCTTTGTTGCCGCCATCGCCATTCCGCAAACCCTGGGCAAGGCCCTGAATAAACTGGCGTCGGTGATGACGCTGACCCGCCCTGATGCCGACGTTTCTGTCGAAAAGGTAGCCTGATATGCACGCTTATCTTCACTGTCTTTCCCACTCGCCGCTGGTGGGGTATGTCGACCCGGCGCAAGAGGTGCTCGATGAGGTCAATGGTGTGATTGCCAGCGCCCGCGAGCGTATTGCGGCTTTCTCCCCTGAACTGGTGGTGCTGTTTGCGCCAGATCACTACAACGGTTTTTTCTATGACGTGATGCCGCCGTTCTGTTTAGGCGTTGGGGCGACGGCAATTGGTGATTTCGGCAGTGCGGCAGGAGAGCTGCCCGTGCCTGTGGAGCTGGCGGAGTCCTGTGCGCATGCCGTCATGAAGAGCGGGATCGATCTTGCCGTTTCTTACTGTATGCAGGTGGATCACGGTTTTGCCCAGCCGCTGGAGTTCCTGCTTGGCGGGCTGGATAAAGTGCCAGTTCTACCTGTGTTCATCAACGGTGTCGCCACGCCGTTGCCCGGTTTCCAGCGTACCCGCATGTTGGGTGAAGCCATTGGACGTTTCACCAGCACTCTCAATAAACGCGTGCTGTTCCTTGGGTCCGGTGGGCTTTCCCATCAGCCGCCGGTGCCCGAACTGGCGAAAGCCGATGCCCATATGCGCGACCGTTTGTTGGGGAGCGGGAAAGATTTACCCGCCAGTGAACGCGAATTGCGTCAGCAACGGGTGATTAGCGCCGCTGAGAAGTTTGTTGAGGATCAGAGAACTCTGCATCCGCTCAACCCGATTTGGGATAACCAGTTCATGACTTTGCTGGAGCAGGGACGCATACAGGAACTGGATGCCGTCAGTAACGAAGAGCTTTCCGCCATTGCCGGAAAGTCGACACATGAAATCAAAACCTGGGTCGCCGCTTTTGCCGCTATTTCTGCGTTTGGCAACTGGCGTAGCGAAGGGCGTTATTACCGCCCAATCCCGGAGTGGATTGCCGGATTTGGCTCGTTAAGCGCCAGAACAGAGAACTGAATATGCAGGAGAAGATGATGAGTTATCAGCCACAAACCGAAGCCGCCACCAGCCGTTTTCTGAATGTAGAAGAAGCGGGTAAAACGCTGCGCATCCATTTTAATGACTGTGGACAAGGCGACGAAACCGTTGTCCTGCTGCACGGTTCCGGCCCGGGTGCTACGGGCTGGGCGAACTTCAGCCGCAATATCGATCCGCTGGTAGAGGCGGGCTATCGAGTGATCCTGTTGGATTGTCCGGGCTGGGGTAAGAGCGATTCGATCGTTAATAGTGGTTCGCGATCGGATCTTAATGCACGAATCCTGAAAAGCGTGGTGGATCAACTGGATATCGCCAAAATCCACTTGCTGGGCAACTCGATGGGCGGCCACAGTTCTGTGGCGTTCACCCTTAACTGGCCGGAGCGCGTCGGCAAATTGGTGCTGATGGGCGGCGGTACGGGCGGAATGAGTTTGTTTACGCCAATGCCAACCGAAGGTATTAAGCGACTGAATCAGCTTTATCGTCAGCCGACTATCGAAAACCTGAAGCTGATGATGGATATCTTCGTTTTTGATACCAGCGATTTGACCGACGCCCTGTTTGAAGCGCGCCTGAATAATATGCTGTCGCGCCGCGATCACCTGGAAAACTTCGTTAAGAGCCTGGAAGCTAATCCGAAACAGTTCCCGGATTTTGGCCCACGTCTGGCGGAAATCAAAGCGCAAACCCTGATTGTCTGGGGGCGCAACGACCGCTTTGTGCCGATGGATGCGGGGCTGCGTCTACTGTCCGGCATTGCCGGTTCTGAACTGCATATCTTCCGCGACTGTGGTCACTGGGCGCAGTGGGAACATGCCGACGCTTTCAATCAACTGGTGCTGAATTTCCTCGCACGTGCTTAAGGAATGGTCATGACGAAGCATACTCTTGAGCAACTGGCGGCGGATTTACGCCGCGCCGCAGAGCAGGGCGAAGCGATTGCGCCGCTGCGCGATCTGATTGGTATTGAAAACGCGAAAGCCGCCTACGCCATTCAGCGCATCAATGTGCAACATGACGTCGCTCAGGGACGGCGAGTGGTGGGGCGCAAAGTGGGACTGACGCATCCGAAAGTGCAACAACAACTGGGCGTTGATCAACCGGATTTTGGGACGTTATTTGCCGACATGTGTTATGGCGATAATGAAACCATTCCTTTTTCCCGCGTCTTGCAACCCCGCATTGAAGCGGAGATCGCACTGGTTTTGAACCGCGATTTGCCCGCGACCGATACCACGTTTAACGAACTGTATAACGCCATTGAATGGGTACTTCCGGCGCTGGAAGTGGTGGGTAGCCGCATTCGCGACTGGTCGATTCAGTTTGTCGATACCGTCGCAGATAACGCCTCCTGCGGGGTGTATGTCATCGGCGGTCCGGCGCAACGTCCGGCGGGGTTAGACCTGAAAAACTGCGCCATGAAGATGACGCGTAATAACGAAGAGGTTTCCAGCGGGCGCGGCAGCGAATGCCTGGGACATCCGCTTAACGCCGCCGTCTGGCTGGCACGCAAAATGGCCAGCCTGGGTCAACCGCTGCGCGCCGGAGATATCATTCTTACCGGGGCATTAGGTCCGATGGTGGCGGTGAATGCGGGCGATCGTTTTGAAGCCCATATTGAAGGCATAGGTTCAGTTGCTGCGACATTTTCAAGCGCAGCCCCAAAAGGAAGTCTGTCATGAGTAAGCGTAAAGTCGCCATTATCGGTTCTGGCAATATTGGCACCGATCTGATGATTAAAATTTTGCGTCACGGTCAGCATCTGGAGATGGCGGTGATGGTCGGCATTGATCCTCAGTCCGACGGTCTGGCGCGTGCCAGACGTATGGGTGTCGCCACTACCCATGAAGGGGTGATCGGACTGATGAACATGCCTGAATTTGCTGATATCGACATTGTATTTGATGCGACCAGCGCGGGCGCGCATGTGAAAAACGATGCCGCTTTGCGCGAAGCGAAACCGGATATTCGCTTAATTGACCTGACGCCTGCTGCCATCGGCCCTTACTGCGTGCCGGTGGTTAACCTCGAGGCGAACGTCGATCAACTGAACGTCAACATGGTCACCTGCGGCGGCCAGGCCACCATTCCAATGGTGGCGGCGGTTTCACGCGTGGCGCGTGTTCATTACGCCGAAATTATCGCTTCTATCGCCAGTAAATCTGCCGGACCTGGCACGCGTGCCAATATCGATGAATTTACGGAAACCACTTCGCGCGCCATTGAAGTGGTGGGCGGTGCGGCAAAAGGGAAGGCGATTATCGTGCTTAACCCAGCAGAGCCACCGTTGATGATGCGTGACACGGTGTATGTATTGAGCGACGAAGCTTCACAAGATGATATCGAAGCCTCAATCAATGAAATGGCTGAGGCGGTGCAGGCTTACGTACCGGGATATCGCCTGAAACAGCGCGTGCAGTTTGAAGTTATCCCGCAGGATAAACCGGTTAATTTGCCGGGCGTGGGGCAGTTCTCCGGGCTGAAAACGGCGGTCTGGCTGGAAGTCGAAGGCGCAGCGCATTATCTGCCTGCCTATGCGGGCAACCTCGACATTATGACTTCCAGTGCGCTGGCGACAGCGGAAAAAATGGCCCAGTCACTGGCGCGCAAGGCAGGAGAAGCGGCATGAACGGTAAAAAACTTTATATCTCGGACGTCACGTTGCGTGACGGTATGCACGCCATTCGTCATCAGTATTCGCTGGAAAATGTCCGCCAGATTGCCAAAGCACTGGATGATGCTCGCGTGGATTCGATTGAAGTGGCCCACGGCGACGGTTTGCAGGGTTCCAGCTTTAACTATGGTTTCGGCGCACATAGCGACCTTGAATGGATTGAAGCGGCGGCGGATGTGGTGAAGCACGCCAAAATCGCGACGTTGTTGCTGCCAGGAATCGGCACTATTCACGATCTGAAAAATGCCTGGCAGGCTGGCGCGCGGGTGGTTCGTGTGGCAACGCACTGTACCGAAGCAGATGTTTCTGCCCAGCATATTCAGTATGCCCGCGAGCTCGGAATGGACACCGTTGGTTTTCTGATGATGAGCCATATGACCACGCCGGAAAATCTCGCGAAGCAGGCAAAGCTGATGGAAGGCTACGGTGCGACCTGTATTTATGTGGTGGATTCTGGCGGTGCGATGAACATGAGCGATATCCGCGACCGTTTCCGCGCCCTGAAAGCAGTGCTGAAACCAGAAACGCAAACCGGCATGCATGCTCACCATAACCTGAGTCTTGGCGTGGCGAACTCTATCGCGGCGGTGGAAGAGGGCTGTGACCGAATCGACGCCAGCCTGGCGGGGATGGGCGCGGGTGCAGGTAACGCGCCGCTGGAAGTGTTTATTGCCGCCGCGGATAAACTGGGCTGGCAGCATGGGACCGATCTCTATGCGTTAATGGATGCCGCTGACGACCTGGTGCGTCCGTTGCAGGATCGTCCGGTACGAGTCGATCGCGAAACGCTGGCGTTGGGATACGCTGGTGTTTACTCCAGCTTCCTGCGTCACTGTGAAACGGCAGCGACGCGTTATGGCTTAAGCGCGGTGGATATTCTCGTTGAGCTGGGCAAACGCCGGATGGTTGGCGGCCAGGAGGATATGATCGTCGACGTGGCGCTGGATCTGAGCAATAACAAATAATGATGACTGCCGAGAACGTGCATTTTGTATGCCCATCCCAGGCATGATAAGACGCGCCAGCGTCGCATCAGGCATCTGCGCACGACTGTCGGATGCGGCGTGAACGCCTTATCAGGCCTACGGATGGCGCGGGAATTTGTAGGCCTGATAAGACGCGTCAGCTTCGCATCAGGCATCTGCGCACGCCTGCCGGATGCGGCGTAAACGCCTTATCCGGCCTACGGATGGCGAGGGAATTTGTAGGCCTGATAAGACGCGTCAGCTTCGCATCAGGCATCTGCGCACGCCTGCCGGATGCGGTGTAAACGTCTTGTCCTGCCTACATTTCGCCCGCAGGCGGTAGGCCTGATAAGACGCGCCAGCGTCGCATCAGGCGTCTGCGCACAACTGCCGGATGCGGTGTAAACGTCTTGTCCTGCCTACATTTCGCCCGTAGGCAGTCATTAAATGGTTCTGATTACGCGGCTGGCAATGTATCAGCCGCGATTCACCTGTACTCACAACGAGGTTCATCTTATGTCGACTCGTCTCCCTTCATCATCTTCATCCCGCCTGATGCTGACCATCGGGCTTTGTTTTTTGGTCGCTCTGATGGAAGGACTGGATCTTCAGGCGGCTGGCATTGCGGCGGGTGGCATCGCCCAGGCTTTCGCACTCGATAAAATGCAAATGGGTTGGATATTCAGCGCCGGAATACTCGGTTTGCTACCCGGCGCGTTGGTTGGCGGAATGCTGGCGGACCGTTATGGTCGCAAGCGCATTTTGATTGGCTCAGTTGCGCTGTTTGGTTTGTTCTCACTGGCAACGGCGATTGCCTGGGATTTCCCCTCACTGGTCTTTGCGCGGCTGATGACCGGTGTCGGGCTGGGGGCGGCGTTGCCGAATCTTATCGCCCTGACGTCTGAAGCCGCGGGTCCACGTTTTCGTGGGACGGCAGTGAGCCTGATGTATTGCGGTGTTCCCATTGGCGCGGCGCTGGCGGCGACACTGGGTTTCGCGGGGGCAAACTTAGCCTGGCAAACGGTGTTTTGGGTAGGTGGTGTGGTGCCGTTGATTCTGGTGCCGCTATTAATGCGCTGGCTGCCGGAGTCGGCGGTTTTCGCTGGCGAAAAACAGGCTGCGCCACCACTGCGTGCGTTATTTGCGCCAGAAACGGCCACCGCGACGCTGCTGCTGTGGTTGTGTTATTTCTTCACTCTGCTGGTGGTCTACATGTTGATCAACTGGCTGCCGCTGCTTTTGGTGGAGCAAGGATTCCAGCCATCGCAGGCGGCAGGGGTGATGTTTGCACTGCAAATGGGGGCGGCGAGCGGGACGTTAATGTTGGGCGCATTGATGGATAAGCTGCGCCCAGTAACCATGTCACTACTGATTTATAGCGGCATGTTAGCTTCGCTGCTGGCGCTGGGAACGGTGTCGTCATTTAACGGTATGTTGCTGGCGGGATTTGTCGCGGGGTTGTTTGCGACAGGTGGGCAAAGCGTTTTGTATGCCCTGGCACCGTTGTTTTACAGTTCGCAGATCCGCGCAACAGGTGTGGGAACAGCCGTGGCGGTTGGGCGTCTGGGGGCTATGAGCGGCCCATTGCTGGCCGGGAAAATGCTGGCATTAGGCACTGGCACGGTTGGGGTAATGGCCGCTTCTGCGCCGGGTATCCTTGTTGCAGGGGGGGCGGTGTTTATTTTGATGAGCCGGAGATCACGAATGCAGCCGTGCGCCGATGCCTGACGCGCCTTATTAAGCAGGGGCGAAAGGGACTTGCCCTCAATACACCTACGGCGTTTACAGGTATACTCGCTAAAAATTATTCAGCGGGTTTGGAAACAAAGATGGCAAAACTTACCTTACAAGAGCAGTTGCTCAAAGCAGGATTAGTCACCAGCAAAAAAGCGGCGAAGGTCGAGAGAACGGCGAAAAAATCGCGCGTTCAGGCGCGTGAAGCTCGGGCGGCGGTAGAAGAAAATAAAAAGGCACAGCTTGAGCGTGATAAACAGCTTAGCGAGCAACAAAAACAAGCGGCGTTGGCGAAAGAATATAAAGCCCAAGTGAAGCAGCTTATTGAAATGAACCGAATCACCATTGCCAATGGCGATATTGGTTTTAACTTTACCGATGGTAATCTGATTAAGAAGATTTTTGTCGATAAGTTCACGCAAGCGCAGTTGATTAATGGTCGTCTGGCGATTGCCCGCTTGTTGGTCGATAACAATAGCGAAGGTGAATACGCCATTATTCCCGCCAGCGTTGCCGATAAAATTGCTCAGCGCGATGCCAGCAGTATTGTGTTGCATAGTGCACTCAGCGCCGAAGAGCAGAATGAAGATGATCCGTATGCCGACTTCAAAGTGCCTGATGATTTGATGTGGTAAACATAGATAAGCCGTGCGCAGATGCCTGATGCGACGCTTTGCGCGTCTTATCAGGCCTACGGTTTATGGGCGAAATGTAGGCCGGATAAGGCGTTTGCGCCGCATCCGGCAGTCGTGCGCAGATGCCTGATGCGACGCTTTGCGCGTCTTATCAGACCTACGGTTTATGGGCGAAATGTAGGCCGGATAAGGCGTTTACGCCGCATCCGGCAGGCGTGCGCCATGCCTGATGCGACGCTTTTCGCGTCTTATCAGGCCTACGGTTTACGGGCGAAATGTAGGCCGGATAAGGCGTTTGCGCCGCATCCGGCAGTCGTGTGCAGATGCTCAACGCATATTCAATTTATTGGCGTGGTACGCAATATGCTCGCCAATAAAACTGGAGACAAAATAATAGCTGTGGTCGTAACCTTCGTGATACCGGATTAACGCCTTGATATTCATCTCCTGACAGACCTTTTCAAGATTTTGAGTCCGCAGCTGTTCCACGTAAAAATCATCACTCAATCCCTGATCAACCATTATTTCTGCAACGCGTTGACCTTGTGAAATAAGGCTCACCGGATCGTAATCCAACCAGGTTTCTTTATTTTCACCAAGATACGCAGCAAAGGCTTGCTGGCCCCACGGTACTTGCGAAGGGGAAACAATGGGCGAAAACGCCGAGACGCTGACATACTCATCTGGGTTACGCAGCGCCAGTACCAGCGCGCCCAGCCCGCCCATAGAATGACCTGAGATAGACTTTCTGGCCGTTGCCGGAAAATGTTGCATCACTAAATCCGGCAGCTCGCTGCGGATATAGTCATACATTTTGTAATGCTCTTTCCACGGCGCTTGCGTCGCGTTCAGGTAAAAACCAGCACCTTGCCCGAGATCGTAACGGTCGGCATCTGTGACATGACTGCCTCGCGGACTGGTGTCCGGCACAACAACAATAATGTTGTGTTCAGCCGCGTAACGCTGCATTCCCGATTTGGTAATGAAATTCTGCTCGTTGCAGGTCAGGCCCGAAAGCCAGTAAAGCACCGGCAATTTTTCACTCGCAGCTTTTGGTGGGAGATAGACGCCGACATTCATTTCACAATTCAGTGATTGGGAATAATGCCGATACACATTTTGCCAGCCGCCAAAGCTGGCATGTTTTTCAATGAGTTCCATCAGCCATTATCTCATGGTTAATTCCCCGGACGGCTGCCCGGGGACGGTATTAAGAACCTCGTCTAAACTGGACGGGGTAAACCTGCGGGAAATCAGTAACGAATTACGGTTCGAATGGATTTGCCTTCATGCATCAGATCAAAGGCGTCATTAATTTCATCCAGGCTCATGGTATGCGTCACAAACGGTTCCAGATCGATATCACCTTTCATTGCATCTTCAACCATCCCCGGTAACTGGGAACGACCTTTCACGCCGCCAAACGCGGAACCTTTCCATACGCGACCGGTGACCAACTGGAATGGACGGGTGGAGATTTCCTGACCAGAACCTGCTACCCCGATGATCACCGACTGACCCCAGCCGCGGTGCGCACTTTCTAGCGCCGCACGCATCACATTGACGTTACCGATGCACTCGAAGGTATGGTCGATACCCCATTTGTTGATATCCAGCAGGACATCTTTAATCGGTTTGTCGTAGTCATTCGGGTTAATGCAGTCGGTGGCACCGAAGCGACGCGCCAGATCGAATTTCTTCGGGTTCGTATCAATAGCGATAATCCGTCCCGCTTTCGCCTGACGTGCGCCCTGAACCACTGCCAGACCAATCGCGCCAAGACCAAACACGGCAACAGAATCACCTGGCTGGACTTTAGCGGTGTTATGCACTGCGCCAATGCCGGTGGTTACGCCACAACCCAGCAGGCAGACGTGTTCATGGTTTGCTTCTGGATTAATTTTGGCCAGAGACACTTCCGCGACCACGGTGTATTCACTGAATGTAGAACAGCCCATGTAGTGATAAAGCGGCTGCCCGTTGTAAGAAAAACGGGTGGTGCCGTCTGGCATCAGGCCTTTGCCCTGGGTTTCGCGAACCGCGACACAGAGGTTGGTTTTGCCGGAACGACAGAACTCACACTCGCCGCACTCTGCGGTATAAAGCGGGATCACATGGTCGCCAGGTTTGACGCTGGTTACGCCTTCACCGACTTCAACCACAACGCCAGCCCCTTCGTGACCAAGAACGACCGGGAATACACCTTCCGGGTCATCGCCGGAGAGGGTAAATGCGTCGGTATGGCAAACGCCGGTATGGGTAACTTTGATCAGCACTTCACCTTTTTTCGGTGGTGCAACGTCAATTTCAACGATTTCCAGCGGTTTACCGGGAGCAAATGCAACGGCAGCACGTGATTTCATCTTTCGCTCTTCCTCAATATGGTAATAGATTCAGCTATTTAAGATAGGCTCGAACCAGTTCAATAGTGTCGTCAACGGATTGGCTGACTTCACGGCTGTAGCAGTCATTTCGGTCAAACGTTTCCCGGATATGGCTTTCAAGCACTTCTGCCATCAGCCCGTTAGCCGCGCCCCGAACGGCGGCTATCTGTTGGAGTATGGCACGGCATTCGGCATCACCCTCCAGCGACCGTTCCAGAGCATCAATCTGCCCCCGAATACGACGAACTCGAGTAAGGACCTTTTTCTTCTCTTCCGGAGTACTGGGCATTTCGCACCTCATCATCTGCACGCATTATACTATAGGGGGGTATGCTATATGTCAATGCATACCCCCCTATAGTATATAACACTGAAGAATAAAATTTATCCGGTGAATGTGGGCGGAAAACGAAAAGGAAAGTGTTTGGGCGCTAATCGGCAGGGAAGGCCGCCCTGGATAGCGGGCGGCAGAAGGAATCAAAATTTCCAGGTCAGATGGGCTGCGAGTTGCAAGCCGTTATAATCATCGGTTGGGGTGTCGTACCACACTTTACCTGCCGTCAGCCCCAAATTAAGTTGCTCTGTTAAAGGCTGAATACGCTGTAAACTGACGCTCTTCATACTGCCGTGTCGTGTCTCTGGCGACCAGTCATAAGTGTAAGCTCCGGTCCCGCGAGTTAGCCAAAGCTGGGTATAACCACTGCCGCGCGTATCGTTCAGGCGCAGGGAAATCATATTGCTGTAACTGCCGCCCGCATCGCTTGAGTCATAATGGGTATAGCGATAGCTGGTGATCACCGGGCCGGTATAAAGCGAAACGCCACCTTGCCAGGCATTAACGTCAACGTCATCGTAATATTTGGTGTAGCGATAACCGGTCGTGAACACCGTTTTTGGCAGCAGGGCCAGGTTAATATCCTGACGAAAATCCTGGCGGGCAAAGACCGGCGTATTATCTGCAAATGCAATACCCGTTCGGGTCGTCAGCCAGTTATTCCATTTATACCAGACAGCACCCTGGCCGCGTGTGGCATTGAAACTTTCAGTCTCGTAATCTCGACGTCCCTGGGAAAGATTGAAAAGCAGTGTTGCGTTTTCAACCTTTGCGATCAGTTCGGCATACGCTAAATTACGGTTACCATGATCGCCAGAATAATCGGTAAAATCGTAGCCTGCGGTAATAGATGTTAACCCGGCATAAGCGGGCAATGCGCTAAAGACTGCTGCCGCTAATAACGTCCGTTTTATCATTTTAATCTCCTGTACGGATAAGTTCTTGCCGGAGTGAGTAATTTCCGGTAGGTAAATTACGTTCTACAATAACGCGTGGACCAAGCTGTGTATTCGGAGAAATAATTCGCCCCGGTAAAATAATAACCTGCACACCAAGTCGTGAACGCCGACCAATATAACAACCTAATTTATCGCATCCGGTAGCGATAGTACCTTCCGCGGTGCGAACCGATACTGGCTGTTCATCCAGACGATGATTACTGGTACGCACCAGCGCGCCTAAATATGCTCCGCTTGCTACCACCGAGTCGGCAATAAAACATTGCGGACCAATCGTTGCTTCCGCTTCAATAACCGCATTTTTTATTTCTGTGGCAAAACCAATTTTTACACCATTGCTGATTACCGTGTTGGGGCGAATAAAAGCATAATTGCCAATCAGGCAATTTGCGCCAATCACTACCGGTCCTTGAATCACTGCACCGTGGCAAATACGGGTATTGGTGCCAATAATAACTTCGCCGGCACTCTCATCAATAATTACCTGGTCTGCAATCTGAATATTTTTCTCTTTAACATTAAGCTTCAGATAGCTTTTCAGTTCCTGCGACAGAAGAGTTGGAATAAGCGGTTGGCGCTTCCACCAGTGCGGAATAACGGGTGGGTTTGTCGCGCTGAGGTTCGCGTCCAGTAAAAAAGGCAATAAGTCCATAAATAATCCAGATGGCATAAGCTAATAATACATACACAACGGAAAAAGGCGCTAAAGGCACCAATAACCAGCAACGATGAAACCAGGCGCTAAAAGCACCAATAACACAAACTACGCCGACCCAGATAAGCGGAAACATTGCCAATATTACGCCATGTGGCCCGGTGGCGATGAATTCATTAAACCAGGTAGTGAGATAAATCCCAACGCCATAAAGCACAACCAGCAGCATGGGGAAAATACTGAATATGCCAAAGCGGCTAAATAAAAGTTTTTTATGTAGGCGCATACATACCGCGTAGCCCACAATCCAGCGCCGCCAGCGTCGCCATTCATCAAGCGGACTATTGCATTCCTGCGGATAAACGATGCAGCGATTCGCTTGACGAACACGGTAGCCATTAGCCACCAACGTCCAGGTAAGGTCGAGATCTTCGACTTTGGTACGATCAGAGAAACCAAATTTACGCAGCACATCGGTGCGAAACATCCCGCAGGCTCCGCTGACAATAAACGGCGCACCGCCCAATAGTTGTTGTAGCGTGCGCTTCATAACAATCATTGGCAACTTCACCGTCGCGCGGATGTGCGGCAACAGGCCAGCGCCTTTTAACGCGGTGGAGGGAATGCCGCCTACGGCGTCAGCGCCGCGCTCAATTTCCGCCAACATATAGCCCATGCCGTTTTTATCGGGCGGGACGTAAGTATCGGCATCGCTTAAAAAAACCAGGTCGCAGGTGGCGTAGTTGAGGCCATTCATTAGCGCACCGCCTTTACCGGTATTTTTTTGCGTGACGGCAACAAAGCGGTCGCCCCATTTACGTTTTACTTCTGCCATGACTGCTTCGGTATTATCAGTGGAGCCGTCGTTAACGCAAATTACCCGGCAAAAATAAGGGTTGCGTAGCAGATTTTCCAGCGACTGTGCCAGACAAGGGCCTTCGTTATAGGCAGGAATAATTGCGTCAATACAGCCTTTTTTTTGGCTGGGCTTACGCCTTAACGTACTCAGGAACCATAGTAATATTGCTACGGCCATACATATAAAGATCCAGGTTTTCATGCAATCTGCTCAAAGAATCATTTTATGAATAACAAAGCCTTCACCCAGGTCGCTATTGACCTGTTGTCCGCGAAATTGTGCGACAGCACGCAAACGTTCTGGGCGCATATAATCACGCAGACTCTGACTTTTATGTTTTTGTAACGCGTTTAGTTTTATAGAAAAATATTTCTCTTCCACGGATTCAAAAACCTGGGGCATAAATGAAAGCCAGGTACTTGGCGTTTCGTAGCCGAGAATTTGAGGAATTGCCCGACAGGCCACCATTGACGCCTGATAAACGGCCAGATGATCCTGATGGCGGTCGGCATCATGCATGGTATAGACACGAATGATTTCAACATCAGACGGAATTTGAGACTTAATGATATTTTCCAGGGCGGTAATCATATCATTGAGATGTAAATGAGCACGGGTATCAGCAAAATTAAGATGAATAGTCTGCTGGCATCCTAATATCTTTAGGGCTTCGCGTGACTCTGCGTGGCGATCGATTATTCCATCTGTGCCAGAATTGCCGGTAGTCATAACTACGGCAGCAATATAAATCCCTTTTTGGGCAAGACGAGCGAGCGATGCGCCGCAGCCTAATTCTATATCGTCAGGGTGTGCGCCAATAGCAAGAATACCTTTCTTTTTATTTTTTGAAGAAAGGAGAGCTGAATTTAAAACCTTATCCACTTAATGACACTCCATTTTTAATTATTATACTACAAGCGCAGCGATACGCGCAGAGACGTAATCTCTGGCGCAAACAGACGTTAAAATTTATACGTAGTGAAAGTTGCTAATAACTTAGTGCCAGGATGCTATGAGGGCCTGAAAATCGACAGGGTAAAGTTTTTTTCACGTAGTTCATATGTTAGTTTTTTGTGTGTTTGCTATGTATAGTTATTTTCTTTTGCTCATTGTATTTAGATGTGAATTAGTTTGTCAATTAATTGCATTTAAAAAATATGTTCAATGAACGGATATTGTTTATATACATGTTGTGAATGTAATATGCGGTGGGTGAAAAACAATACAGTAGTATATTTAATGCGAATATAATAACTTTGTCATATATTTTGGTTTTAATAAAAATCAGAAGATAGTAAATCTCGTAATCTGACTTTTTATGCATCAATAAAATGCAGTACAGCAATTTCCCCGAGTTGTGGGATGATGCTAATTGCATAATTAACCTTTCCTTTGCTGTTTTTTTGCTAAGAATAAAATCATCTGTACCATAACGACTAATTCTTTTATCAAATGTCTTTGTCCGCGAATACTGCTCCCATAACAAGACAGGGGAGCAGACAATCATGGCAATTTCATCGCGTAACACACTTCTTGCCGCACTGGCATTCATCGCTTTTCAGGCGCAGGCGGTGAACGTCACCGTGGCCTATCAAACCTCCGCCGAACCGGCGAAAGTCGCACAGGCTGATAACACCTTTGCCAAAGAGAGCGGGGCGACGGTGGACTGGCGTAAGTTTGACAGCGGGGCCAGCATCGTGCGGGCCTTGGCCTCGGGCGATGTGCAAATCGGTAATCTTGGTTCCAGCCCATTGGCGGTAGCTGCCAGCCAACAGGTGCCGATTGAAGTCTTCTTGCTGGCGTCAAAACTGGGCAACTCTGAGGCGTTGGTGGTAAAGAAAACCATCAGCAAACCGGAAGACTTGATTGGTAAACGTATCGCCGTGCCGTTTATCTCCACTACACACTACAGCCTGCTGGCGGCGCTGAAACACTGGGGCATTAAACCTGGGCAAGTGGAGATAGTGAACCTGCAGCCGCCCGCGATTATCGCCGCCTGGCAACGGGGAGATATCGATGGCGCTTATGTCTGGGCGCCTGCGGTTAACGCCCTGGAAAAAGACGGCAAGGTGCTGACCGATTCTGAACAGGTCGGGCAGTGGGGCGCGCCGACGCTGGACGTCTGGGTAGTGCGGAAAGATTTTGCCGAGAAACATCCAGAGGTAGTGAAAGCGTTCGCCAAAAGCGCCATCAATGCTCAGCAACCGTATATTGCTAACCCTGACGCCTGGCTGAAACAGTCGGAAAACATCAGCAAACTGGCGCGTTTAAGCGGCGTGCCGGAAGGCGATGTGCCGGGGCTAGTGAAGGGAAACACCTATCTGACGCCGCAGCAGCAAACGGCAGAACTGACCGGACCGGTGAACAAAGCGATCATCGACACTGCCCAGTTTTTGAAAGATCAGGGCAAAGTCCCGGCTGTAGCGAATGATTACAGCCAGTACGTTACCTCTCGCTTCGTGCAATAAAAGGAGGCGCAGATGCTGCAAATCTCTCATCTTTACGCCGATTATGGCGGCAAACCAGCACTGGAAGATATAAACCTGACACTGGAAAGCCGCGAGCTGCTGGTTGTGCTGGGACCGTCCGGCTGCGGCAAAACCACGTTGCTGAATTTAATTGCTGGTTTTGTGCCTTATCAGCACGGCAGCATTCAACTGGCGGGCAAACACATTCAGGGACCGGGAGCAGAACGCGGCGTGGTTTTTCAGAATGAAGGATTGCTACCGTGGCGCAATGTGCAGGATAACGTGGCGTTCGGTCTGCAACTGGCGGGGATGGAGAAAATGCAGCGTCTGGAAATTGCTCTCCAGATGTTGAAAAAAGTGGGTCTGGAAGGCGCAGAAAAACGCTTCATCTGGCAGCTTTCTGGAGGCCAGCGTCAGCGAGTGGGGATTGCCCGCGCGCTGGCGGCAAATCCCCAACTGTTATTACTCGACGAGCCGTTTGGCGCGCTGGACGCCTTTACCCGCGACCAGATGCAAACCTTGTTGCTGAAACTCTGGCAGGAGACTGGCAAGCAGGTACTGTTGATTACTCACGATATAGAGGAAGCGGTGTTTATGGCGACCGAGCTGGTTCTGCTTTCGCCAGGGCCAGGGCGTGTGCTGGAGCGTCTTCCGCTCGACTTCGCTCGCCGTTTTGTTGCGGGAGAATCGAGTCGCAGCATCAAGTCCGATCCGCAGTTTATTGCCATTCGCGAATATGTTTTAAGCCGCGTATTTGAGCAACGGGAGGCGTTCTCATGAGTGTGCTCATTAACGAAAAACTGCATTCGAGTCGGTTGAAATGGCGCTGGCCGCTCTCGCGGCAAGTGACCTTAAGCATTGGCACGTTAGCGGTTTTACTCGCCGTTTGGTGGACGGTGGCGGCGCTGCAACTGATTAGCCCGCTGTTTTTGCCGCCGCCGCAACAGGTACTGGAAAAACTGCTCACCATTGCCGGACCGCAAGGCTTTATGGACGCCACGCTGTGGCAGCATCTGGCTGCCAGCCTGACGCGTATTATGCTGGCGCTATTTGCAGCGGTGTTGATCGGTATTCCGGTCGGGATCGCGATGGGACTTAGCCCTACGGTACGCGGCATTCTGGATCCGGTAATCGAGCTTTATCGTCCGGTGCCGCCGCTGGCCTATTTGCCGCTGATGGTGATCTGGTTTGGTATTGGCGAGACGTCGAAGATCTTATTGATCTATTTAGCGATTTTTGCACCGGTGGCGATGTCGGCGCTGGCGGGGGTGAAAAGTGCGCAGCAGGTTCGCATTCGTGCCGCGCAGTCGCTGGGGGCCAGCCGTATACAGGTGCTGTGGTTTGTCATTTTGCCTGGCGCGCTGCCGGAAATCCTCACCGGATTACGCATTGGTCTGGGTGTGGGCTGGTCTACGTTGGTGGCGGCGGAGTTGATTGCCGCAACGCGAGGCTTAGGTTTTATGGTCCAGTCAGCAGGTGAATTCCTCGCGACTGACGTGGTGCTGGCGGGGATCGCGGTGATTGCGATTATCGCCTTTCTTTTAGAACTGGGTCTGCGTGCGTTACAACGCCGCCTGACGCCCTGGCATGGAGAAGTACAATGAGTGAACGTCTGAGCATTACCCCGCTGGGGCCGTATATTGGCGCACAAATTTCGGGTGCCGACCTGACGCGCCCGTTAAGCGATAATCAGTTTGAACAGCTTTACCATGCGGTGCTGCGTCATCAGGTGGTTTTTCTGCGTGAACAGGCGATAACGCCACAGCAGCAACGTGCGCTGGCCCAGCGTTTTGGCGAACTGCATATTCATCCTGTTTATCCTCATGCCGAAGGGGTTAACGAGATCATCGTACTGGACACCCATAACGATAATCCGCCGGATAACGACAACTGGCACACCGATGTGACATTTATTGAGACGCCGCCTGCAGGGGCGATTCTCGCAGCGAAAGAGTTGCCATCGACCGGTGGCGATACGCTCTGGACCAGCGGTATTGCGGCCTATGAGGCGCTTTCTGTTCCTTTCCGCCAGCTTTTGAGCGGGCTGCGCGCGGAGCATGATTTCCGTAAATCGTTCCCGGAATACAAGTACCGCAAAACTGAAGAGGAACATCAACGTTGGCGCGAGGCGGCCGCGAAAAATCCGCCGTTGTTACATCCAGTGGTGCGTACGCATCCGGTGAGCGGCAAACAGGCACTGTTTGTTAATGAAGGATTTACTACGCGAATTGTCGATGTCAGCGAGAAAGAGAGCGAAGCCTTGTTAGGCTTTTTGTTTGCCCATATCACCAAACCGGAGTTTCAGGTGCGTTGGCGCTGGCAACCGAATGATATTGCGATTTGGGATAATCGCGTGACTCAGCATTATGCGAATGCCGATTATTTGCCGCAGCGGCGTATTATGCATCGCGCGACGATTCTCGGGGATAAACCGTTTTATCGGGCGGGGTGAAGGGGAAATGCCGGGTTGGGATAACCCGGCATAATGATCATTAACGCAGAATCTTCTTCTCAGCCAGATCCAGCGCAAAGTAGCTGAAAATCAGATCCGCACCCGCACGCTTAATCGAACCTAAGCTTTCGAGCACCACTTTCTCTTCATCTATAGCACCTGCCAGCGCGGCGAATTTAATCATCGCGTACTCGCCGCTCACCTGATACGCGCCAATCGGCAATTCAGTACGTTCACGCAGCTCACGCACGATGTCGAGGTACGCGCCAGCTGGTTTAACCATCAGGCAGTCTGCGCCCTGGGCTTCATCCAGCAGTGACTCACGAATCGCCTCACGACGGTTCATTGGGTTCATCTGATAGCTTTTGCGATCGCCTTTTAATGCGCTTCCGGCCGCTTCACGGAACGGACCATAAAAGGAGGAGGCGAACTTGGTCGAATACGACATGATCGCGGTGTCGGTAAAGCCCGCAGCGTCCAGCGCCTGGCGAATCGCTTGCACCTGACCGTCCATTGCAGCGGAAGGGGCGATGAAGTCAGCACCGGCAGCAGCTGCAACCACCGCTTGTTTGCCTAAATTCACCAGAGTTGCGTCGTTGTCGACACCGTGATCGCACAACACGCCGCAGTGTCCGTGAGAAGTGTATTCACAGAAACAGGTGTCTGACATGACGATCATTTCAGGCACGGTCTGCTTGCAGATGCGCGACATACGCGCCACCAGACCATCTTCCCGCCAGGCATCACTGCCGGTTTCATCAGTATGGTGAGAGATGCCGAAAGTCATCACCGAACGAATACCGGCGTTGGCGATGCGTTCGATTTCACGCGCCAGATGTTTCTCTGGAATGCGCATTACGCCGGGCATGGCTTCAACGGCTTTGTAGTCGTCAATTTCTTCTTCAACAAAGATCGGCAACACCAGGTCGTTAAGGCTAAGTGTTGTCTCTTCAAACATAGCGCGCAGCGCAGGAGATTTGCGCAGGCGACGAGGGCGTTGGATTAAATCTGTCATGGTCTGCCTGATGTTTGTGGAATTAAGGTGCACAGTATACCTGATGCTGGGCGGGAGTGTTTTACGAAAGTTGTCGCGATGTTGATAAGAAGAGAACGAAAGAGAGGTCAGGACATCTTTGTAATAGAAATAGCAATGATTTTATATTCACTGAAAATATTTTTGATTTTTATTTATAATCCTCAATTATTGTTTTTGTTGATTTGGTTGAGCTGTCAAAAATTGAATGACTTAAAGTTCATTGTTTATTGATAAATTATTTATCTGATTTGTTGGTTTGATATTTTTAGAAGCTATAATTCAAAATTAACGCTTTCATTAACGTGTTGAAAAACTGTGTTTTTGTCAGTTTTTTCTTTGCGTGTGTAGATGTTTTTTATATATGTCCACAATCGGACTTAGGGGAAAGAATAATTGAACCATTCCTCTATAACGCCGCATAATCGTAAACGCGAAACATAAGATGTTTTCTATGCATTGATAATTGATGGATCAACTTATTACGTCCCTGAGGAGGGATGACAAATGCACTCCTGGAAAAAGAAACTTGTAGTATCACAATTAGCATTGGCTTGCACTCTGGCTATCACCTCTCAGGCTAATGCAACTACCTATGATACCTGGGGGTATCACGATAACACCACGACCGATTTAGTATGGCCATATGATACTGACGGTGATGGAATTGCTGATGCTGGTGGAATGGACCCGATGGGTTCAGATGGTAACTATGTAACCTACAGCGGTTTTGTTTACTATAACAATGCCAATGGTGATTTCGATACTGTCTTTAAAGGCGATACCGTTAACGGTACCATTTCTACTTATTACTTGAATCATGATTACGCTAGCGGTTCTGTTAACCAGTTAGATATCAGCAATTCAGTAATTCATGGATCAATCACTTCTGAACTGCCATTTGGTTATTATGGCATAACAACAGAAAGAGACTTAGCTGGTAACGTTACCTCCGAAGAGTATAACGGCTATTACTTCCATAATGGGACTACCACTGATCTTGACTACAATTGGTACGATGGTGACGTATTCACTCTGAACGTATCCAATTCCACCATTGATGATGACTATGAAGCTCTTTACTTCACTGACACATATCTTGATGGTGATAAATCTAAGTCAACCAATGAAACGTTCTATACCGCTCTGGGTGTTGCAGTAAATCTTGATGTTGAAAGCAATATCAATATTACCAACAACTCCCGTGTAGCTGGTATTGCTCTGTCTGAAGGCAATACGAACAACTCGACTTATACTAGCGAATATCATCAGTGGGACAACAACATTAATGTGTCTAACTCCACTGTAACTTCAGGATCACAGACTCCGCTGGAAGAAAGCAATGGCTTCTTCGGTAAATCTGCTGAACCAAGTGATTATGCTGGTAATGGTGGCGAAAATGACGTGGCGCTGTCATTCATTGACAATGCTGGCTCAAATTATTCCATGAAAAACAATGTAAACTTTGACCATTCAACTCTGTTGGGTGATGTCGAATTTACAAGTCACTGGAATAACGATGGCGTATTCTTCTATTCCACCGGTCATGACAGCAACGGCGACGGTGTTCTTGATACCAACGGCGGTTGGGTAGATGACGCTCAGAACGTTGATGAACTGAACATTACTCTGAACAACGGTAGTAAGTGGGTTGGTTCAGCAAACATGAATGCTGAAGTAATTGCTCCGGCAGATATGTATGATGTTGCGCCGAACAGCCTGACCCCAGGTGCTACCATCGAAGCTAACGGTTGGGGCCGTATTATTGACAACAAAGTATTCCAGAGCGGCGTATTTAACGTAGCACTGAACAATGGTTCAGAATGGAATACCGTTAACAGTTCAGTAATTGATACATTAGCTGTAAATAACGGCTCTCAGGTAAATGTTACTGATTCCTCTCTGGTATCAGATACCATTGGTTTAACCAACGGCTCTTCACTGAACATCGGTGAAGATGGTTTGGTTGCTACAGACCACCTGACAGTTGATAGCTACAGTACCGTTAATTTAACCGAATCTACTGGTTGGAATAATTATTCTAATCTGTATGCCAATACTATCACTGTGACTAACGGTGGTGTGCTGGATGTGAATGTTGATCAGTTCGATACTGAAGCTTTCCGTACTGACAAACTGGAACTGACTAGCGGCAACATCGCTGACCACAACGGCAACGTAGTTTCTGGTGTGTTCGATATCAACAGCAGCGATTATGTACTGAACGCTGACTTGGTGAACGACCGTACTTGGGATACCGCTCAGGCTAACTACGGCTACGGTGTTGTTGCTATGAACTCTGATGGTCATCTGACTATCAACGGTAACGGCGACGTAGACAACGGTACTGAACTGGATAACAGCTCTGTAGACAACGTTGTTGCGGCAACCGGTAACTACAAAGTTTGGAGTGCCCCCAAGCCCGT
>NZ_VATT01000032.1:0-37710 GCF_005781225.1 Escherichia sp. E4736
CTGAATTACCGATCCACTACAGGTTCAGCATTAGCATAAGCGCTGATCCGCTGTTCATCCGGGTCACTCCCTCCCCGGCCCGCTGAAGAAGAGCCGCTACCACCACTCCCGCTATCCTGAACCAGTACACCGCCGGTCAGCTTACGCAAATACGCCGGGTCTGGCGGCGTGTCTGCCAGGACCGTATTTACGGCTGGCAAAACCGGTGTCTTTTGTTGCTCCTGTTTTTCCTGCTCCTTCTCTTTCTGTTCTTCTTCCTGCCGTTGTTTAATTATGAAGTCTCTTTTTTTCTGGATTTCATCATCCGTGATCGGCTTTGCATCCAGAGCAGCATCCGGTTTCACTTTTGATTCGTCTATTTCTTCATGTGTATTCACATTCATAGCGTTGTAAGCGGAGTAAAAAATAATGACAACTGCAAGGATAATGCTAATAACACCAACACCAATTATTAAAATTATTTTAGTTCTGGGTTTCTTATCTTTTTTAACACCCAACAGATTAAAATCACCTCGCGGTGTATTCACAGGGAAATCATCGATATCATTCTTTTCTGACATTTTTCGTCTCCCTTATTTCTCCTGTGGTTGTACCGTTATAATTATAAAACCCAGTATTATTCAAACTAGTTCTGACCGCCAGCACCAGTTTATTTAAACGTAATTTAAACATCGAACTTACGCTATGAATAACAAGAATATCGTTCACGTTATGGAAATTGACCAGTGCTTCAGTTCCATCAGGCAAAACACCATAAACAACAGGACGGGGGGCATTTGTCGGGAATCTCATACATGTGAACGTACCATTGTCCCAGACTTCTGACGGAGAGATAATCAGATCGCCTCTTTTCTCATAGCGTCTGTTCTCTCTCCCGGAACATGGATTCTGATTTAAATCCCGCCCCACAAAGGGGCTTTCTCCTGCTTTGGGTGGTTCAGGATAATTAAATCGTAGTAAATACGTGGATTGCGCGACGTCTTTAACCAACTTTAATTCGAAAACATAAGTCCGCCTGTTTGTATTAACGATAAAGTTTGTATCCGGCTCCTGATCTGTCTTTGCCTTTATCGCAACCATATCACCCGATTTGTTCGGACCAATATCCCAGGCACTGGGATCACCTGTTACCATAATGCCGTCATCTTTCCAGATTGTTTCTCCGGCCTCCAGCTTGATAGAAGAAGCTCTTCCAATGACCGTATTGATTCTGAAAACGTTATCCGGGGAGTAGGTCGCAGTCTGAATACGCTTATCGAGATGTGTTCCTTTGCCAACTGTTTCTGCATGAGTCACGGAAACAAGAGAGCCAAGGATACAAAACGCCAGCCATTTTTTTCGCATGGTCAATACCCCACCTCCTGACTTAACTGATATGATTTGACTGCAAACCCTCGCGGATTCATCCATTCATCCTTTTTAAATTTTGGCGGTTTACTGTAGTCATAACTTATCGTTGCCAGCCATGTTGTCGCAGGAATACTGTTATCTGGCTGACCGATATTATCAGTTACTGTTTTATTAAATCGTATTTGTATAGTTGATATTTTTCCATCATTACTCGTTACAGGATTGCTGACGTTACGAACAGTGACCCGCAACTGTTGCTTATCCGCCAGTTTCTCAAGGTATCCTTTTTTAGAGAGCTGGAAATTTTTATATTCAGTGAAAATATCGGGATAGGAACTCAGTTCAATAAATCTGGACCTGAAATCCTGACTGGAAATATCGTAACTTTCCCTGTTAAGAATGTACGTAACTGACCAGTATGCATCATCTGATTTAAAAACATTCTGGTCGGCGCCGGGCCGGACTATATCTGTAAATCCCGAATTATTATCGACACGAATAACATAGGGAACTACCGTTTTTAGTGGTGTGAGTAAAAGCACAGCACTGACCGACATAAAAGCCATCATACCAAAAAACACACTTAGTCTTTTTGCATTTTTGACTTTTTTCTTTTCTTCCTCCGCGACGTGTTTTTCAAACCACTGAGCAGCCTGAACATAAGCCTGTGTTGCCAGTGATATATTTCTCCCGTCTTCTGCTGAAGTGTTATTTTTATACTTCTCGATGTCATAATTCTCTTTAATAAGTTCATTTTTTCTTTTACCAAACATATCACTCTCCAGAAAAATTATTCGCATCGACCTTATTAACTTTTATCCAGTCGTCAATATGCACATTGTTCTTAACGGGTGAGCCACACCCGGATAAGAACAACAGACAAAATAACGACCACGAATATAAGTTAATCGGTGACAGAAAGAATCAGGCAGGTTTAATGCGATTTCTGAATGCTCCAGCCATTCGCGTAGCAGCACCCAACCCCGTCGGTCTAAGGAGCAATTTTTTCAAACCATGAACACCACTTGGCGAACCTCCCATTACTGATGCTGCATAATTTGGAATTTCTGTTGCAATTGCTGTAAACGCACCAAAGTAGAATAAAAGTGCAAACGCCCCGCCAAAAGACCCACTTAATAAACCGTGAGGATCATCTGTAATCACATAAGCATTCAGAAAATTTATTTCCAGCGTAATAGCCACTCCGAATATTATCTGAGTGAGCATAAATCCGCCTAATAAGGATACCCATCCCCAGAAATACTGTCTGGTCTGGTCAAATAAGCCAAATGCTATAAAAAGTGGCCCCACAACTAAGAAAAGAGCTGTAGCGAGCTTTAACGTCATTAACGTTGCCACACAAGTCAGAAGAAATGGGACTCCTCCAAGGAGCATCGCAATTAAAGTAACAACACCACCAATAATATCTGGCATTTCACTAGTTAATGGATTGAGCTTCATTGATTTTATGAACGCCCATACGCCATTTAAAAAACCGTTTATTAATGTATCAACTTGATTATTACCTACCCCACCACTTGATAATTGTGCCATAGCCCATGTTGGCATATCATTAACAAATGGCACAACGATATGCATATACCAACCGACATGAAAGGCGCTAAATATTATGAAAGATGACTTTATTGCATAAAATATTTCATCTTGAATAATCCCATTAAACCCTTTGAAATACCAAGCCATTGCATTAATTGTTTTATCTATCACAAAAAAATCCCAAAAAGGGAACCGACACCAGTCATTATTAAAGTGGTGCCGGTAGAAATTGTTCCTGATAAAGCAGCATCTATAGCTCGATATAGAGTATCAGCAATATTCAACTCTATAACCACACCCCCTCCTTTTATCCTTCCAGTTTTTTCATGAAATCATCATCTCGTTTCTTATCTTCCTCTCGCTCCTTCTCTCTCATCATAGAATCAACATTGTTAGTTCTTATTTTAGAATATACTTTACCCCCGTTATATAACCTTCCATCTTTAAAGGTAAGTGACGAGCCTGAATTATTAAGAGTGTCACCAGAAATAGACCAATCCGATTCTTTTACATCCCATTCACCTTGTTCCAGGGTCCGACTGATAATATGACAAGCTTTATCACAGTTAATTTCCAGTAAATATGGGATGCTTGATTCATTGGATGTCAATTTCCATACGCCAGAAAAATTTTTACTTTCATCTTTACATCCAGAAAGAGACATTACTGATAAAAAAACCACGGAAATAAATTTTTTCATACTCACCTCACATTTTAAATATGAGAATTATTTTAACTCGCAATCACTGAGCAATTCAATGAGAACTGAGTCCTGTAAACAATGAATTATGAATTACCTTCCAATTTATCCATAAATTCCTGAGCACGTTTCTTATCCTCAATCTTTTCCTTTTGATCCATCAGTAATTTCATATTTTGAAGCTGTATTTGCTGATTCTGTAGCTCCAGCTGTTCCTGCTGTAGCCTGAGTGCCAGTTCTTCACGCTGCTGTGGTGTTTGCACCGTGTTCAGCTTCTGCCTGAGCTGTTCCGCGTTCCTGATACGCTGTGACGCCGCATTGTAGGTATCTTCGAGTGCTCCAGCCTGCGACAGCAAATAATCAAATGCCTGTTGTATTTTGGGGTCGTTCGACGTCAGCCCGTAGCGACTTCGCAGTTCGGCCAAATTTTTGGTATCGGTGTAAACCTTGTTCCAGTCACTGAGAGGCAATACTTGATTCAGCGAGGGATCGTTCAGGAAATTACCCAACTGGTCATTTCCCGTTACTATGCTTTTATAGTGGTCATACTGGCTCCTAGCCTGCTCTATTGCCTCCTTCGCTTTGTTCAGTTGAGACAAAGCTTCATCTGCCTGCTGCCTGGCGTTAGCAGCCAGCTGTACAATATTTTCCACATTAATCGTTGGAATACCGATTGCAAGGGAGACTGCGGGTAAAAATCCAGCCCCTATCATAATAGCCAGCATTCCTGACCTGATTTTACTTTTCATCAATGATTCCTTTTTTTAATAAACTGACTCGCTGCATTTCATCAAGAAAAGCTGAAACCCATATTTTCGGATCATCTGTACCCAGCTTTTCCCTGATACTGGCTGCGACTTTGTTATTACCATCTTTACCAATTGTTGTTGATAAAAGGGGAAGCCAGTACTTCAAATCATCTGGCATATCAAACGATAACACCGTGGACTGCTGACCCTGCTTGATAAGAAACTCACGCGATGAAGGATTTAAATCAAATATAATATCGAACTCTTTACCTTCGATATTAAACTTCTTATATGCTTCAGCTTTCGCCTGGTCGTTCGCCAGCCAAATCTGGGTAACAACCTGCTGTATTACTGACGCCCCGTGTTTACAGTTACTGAGATCGTCTGGCTCCTGCGTATCCATCATGAGGATTTCGCCCCTTGTACGACCAGCCTTTAATATCTCCTTGATAGCGTCTGCGGTACTGTCGAAAGACAGTGGTATCCAGCACTCAGCGATAATATCCAACAACATATTTGCGGGCTGGGATTCGAGCATGAGCTTTTTCAGAAAAAACATATTACTGAGAAAAACTTCCATCATTTGCGGGTTTTTCTGGAAAAATGTTTTCTCCATAATCTCGGTACAGTCGAAAGCCAGTCTGCGATACTGCTTAGGATCAAACAAATTTACAGGTGCGTCACATACCCAGGCATAACGCCCTGTTGAGCCATCGGGGCAGACACGACACCATTTTTTCAGGCGAAAATGAAGGCAATTTTCATCTTCTGTTTCTGCTATATTCTGCAACAAAAGAGACATCCCCCTGTTTTCGACGACTGAATGCGCCAGTACAGCCTCCACAGAAGACTTTATTTGATTCTCTTCAGTATCAGAGCAAGCGCCAGCCATCGTATGAACCATATCGAAAAGCCGGGTCCGCAATTCCGGCGAATCCTCAAGCTGAAACAAATTAATGCCCGTCGAAACGCCTGGTTGTATCACAAAGTATTGTGTGGATAACGCCCTCAGCAGATTTTCGAATGAATGGTTGTAATCAAGACAAAAAACAAGCGGATCCCAGCGACTGGCAAATACCAGCAGTTCACCCTCAAGCGTTGTTTTTCCGGAACCCGTTTTTCCCACCGTCGATATATGTCCTGGCATACGCTCACCCGTATTATTTTTCCCGACAGGGCTGTTATGCGCATTAAAAAAATAGAGTGAATCATTTACTGACCGGAACGGCATCCACGCTTTACCGTCGCCGGGTGGATTGCCGTCAGCTTTACCGGCGGGTGACGCATGAAGTGAAAATCCACAGGCAAGATTCTCCGTCGATTTCGGCACCGGATACAGCGCAACAGTAGAACCAGGGAAAAGAGAATAGTACGTATCTTCGTTCGTCACCGTCGAGCGAATGAAGCGCGTGTCTTTTGCCGTGAAGATGGAGTCCATCATCGCGCCATTATCAATGGCTTTTTGTGCAGTTTCCCCGTAGACCATCAGCGCCGCGTGGTAACGACCAAAGAGCTTATCCCCCTGAGTGATATCCTGGACTGCATCATCCAGCGATTTCGTCTGCTTCGTTTCCCCTTCAGCTGAAGTCAGGTCCACAGCCTGTTTTGTGAAGTTGCTTTTCGACTTGTTGCGATCCTCAAACATGAAGGTCTGTACCAGTGAAAAATCAAACTGTTCTTCCAACGCTTCATCCCACATGCCGGGTACTGTTTTTGACGGGTAATCCCGGAGATCATAGGTTGTGGCGTATCTTACGCCGCCACAATTTGGTCTGTTCTCCACATAATCATAAGGTGCAAAGTTAGTAACGCTATCAATTACCGCATCACTGAGACGGGTGTCAGAAAGTAAAATATCCTGTTCGCGACCGTTAATAAGCAGAGAGACATAACGTCCCACCTGAGAGAAGACAGAACCGGCTGCATTCTCCTCTACCCCGAGAATGGAAGGCTCAAACGCCGCCAGCATTTTTTCCACCATAATCAGGATTTCATTCATCCGGCTGATACCTTCATCCAGATCACGGTATTTCAGGATAAAAGCCATCGAATAGCCCGTTTGCCTGTATCTCCCCTTACGGTAAGGTGCAGTATAGGTATCAACAAAATCCTGTAATACAGGCAAATCGATATGATAGTCAGCGCCCAGTGAAATTGATGATTTGGTTGTCCAGGTCTGGAGCATGAGATTCTTCCCTTCTTTTTTTCCGAGTGAGAGAAGAAATCGGTTTTCATTTTTAAACAGTTTATTTAACTCAGATGTTTCTTTTGTTGCATAGGAAACACCTTTAAATCGCACAATACTGATTAAACGTTGCCCGGAAACAGTGACCATATTTTCATGGACGTGATAATTCATCCACGGAACTCTTGTTTCCGGTGAGATACCTTTTCTGCGAAATTCGCCTGCCATAAAATTGATTCCATCGCGGGTTATACGGTGTAATTAAGAGAGAACGACCAAATATCATATTCCTTATGTAACGCCTCAGCATAAAGCGAAGGCGTGTAAGAAAACGACTGTCAGACTCACAAACAATTCTGACAACAACAAATAAAATCACAGGGACAATGATTGCAATTAAGCCAAACCAGCCAAAAAGCACACAACAAATACCGGTCAGCACTATGCCAGAGACAAATATCCCCAGAATAACAAACTGAGGAACCCCCTGATATGATGCCGTTCGCCCCATCGCGTTATAACTGTCAAATACATATTCATCCTCTTCCATAGAGAAAATTATCCCCTGATTCAGGCTGACGTTCCGAACACCTGCCACAACGCCGTAAAGAACACAACGGCCCCACCAATCCAGATAGCCATGCTCAAATCACCAATATAATCCCAGAACGTTTTATCGTGGTTTCCCGACATGCGAGATATAGCCAGCCGGATACCAGACACAATCACACAACAAAGAACAACAGTACCAGCAAGGGCGTAAAGGCCGATTTGGACATTCCGGGCGTACTGGTTTAATGTGTCCAGCCAGCCGGTGTCGCCTGCTGCCAGAGCATACGGTGAAAATGCCAGCATCAGTAATGCTGTCGCATAATGTCTTTTTAAACCGTTAACCTTTAACATCTGTTTCTTCCTCTTCATTTTTATCAGCGAGAACTGGTTTACTTTGCTTTTGTTGAAAATGTCTTGGATATTGCTGTAAAACATCCCATTCAGCATATGCGGGCCTTTCATGTGGTTCATATCGTGAAGCGGGGTCGCTCACAGCTGAATCATCCAGCGCCGGCACTTTAACCGCTGCTGAATTCGCAGTAATTATTCTTTCGACATAACTTGTACCGTTATTTTCCTTTTTAAATCCCCGGGTATAATTCCCGCTGTAATAACATGAGAATGATTTTTTTAATGCCTGCTGTTCTGACTCACTGTTTTTTAATGCGCGAGCGTAACAGTCTTTAAGTATATTGGCCCCCATTTTTAAATTCGTGCAGGGTGAAAAAAACAATTCAGCATGTTTGATATCGAAATACTGCCGGTTGATCTGTGCCAGACCGATACTGAAATTTGATTTGTTTTTTACAAGTTGTTTTACTGTAGTTAATGCTTTTTCTTTATTCTGAGGCTGGCGTTTGAGCGACTTTCCTACAACTCCTATTGCCCAGGGATTAAATCCGGACTCTGTTTTCACTATCCTGGATAACGTATCGGGGGCAATATCAGGAGCACATTGCATCGCCAGCGCCAAAAAAGCCGCTGTGGAGATCATAAACGTGCCTTTTCATGATTAATTATCGCTTTTATTGAGGATCTTCTCTTTAGCCTGTTCGCCAAAATTTTCTATCAGGTATCTGACGAAAGCAGAAGCAGCCATATTTTTCCGGCGGGCGTAACCAATATCAGTACACAGTTCTTCCAGTTTTTTTCGGGGTTCAGCAGCGATATAGACATTATTGGAATACGGACTTTCCGCTTTATCTCTATTTTCTGATTTAATTAACATTTTTGCTCCGTTAAATATGTATTGGTGATTCCAGCATCGAAAACAATATATTGATGCGAACAGCGGGTTCTTTTTCTGAAAAAATTTTTTCAATCTTCTCAAGAACATCGCCAGGAAGGTGAATATTTCCCCGAAAACGGTCGTGATGTACCTGTTTTAAAACTTCGATCTCAGCCTGAGAAATTGTTGCGATCTGGTTCCCGAATTTCACAAAATCCACTGCGCCGGGAATGCGTTTAATTGCGGTGGTATGAATGTATGAAGGATTAAAACGCACAAAAATATATCCTGGAAAAGCCGGAGAATTTATGATTCTGCTGGCATTTTTCTTATCGCTGCGTCGTTTACGTTGTAAAATCAACGGACAGCATGTTTTAAGACCGGCGTCGTTAAGGTTTTTTAGTATGGTTTTCCAGTAATTCTGATGGCAACGCAGAAGATACCAGGCATCAATAAAGGTGTCCTGCATAGAGGCCTCCGAAGGAGATAATATAATGAAAGGTAATAGCTAGCGCACAACTCCGTCCCCCTGAGCAGTAAAATAATTAGAATATTTAATATAATTAATCCCCTAAATTTGATGGGTGATTGATATTTCGTCAAATTGTTTTAATCGATCAATACTTTCGACATCGATCGATGTAAGCAATTAAACCTATCACACCGCTTCATTTTGCAATCCAGGTTAACATCTTAGGGGTTTAACATATCATTAATATTTCTATATAAAATAAGAATATTAATACATCTAAACTTCATCGACACCGATTGCGGAGGAACGACATGATTGGCAAGCGACTGAAGGCAGCCCGAACAGCGGCGCATATGACACAGACAGAACTCGCCAAACGCGCGGGCATTGACGAACTGACAGTAAGCAGGATTTCCCACTATGAGACAAATACACACAGTCCCAACTTCCAACAAGCTTGTCGGTTTGCAGAAGTTCTGGATGTTCCTGAATGCTATCTTTACTGTCGCGACGACGTATTAGCGACCCAGCTTCTGGCAATACACAAGAGGTACAAAAAATTCCGGTTCAATCCTTCCGAAATCAGCGAGCTGGAGAGAGCAGAAAAAGAACTAAAAATTGTCCTCGAAACAATATCATCACTCTTAAGCAAAAGGACTGATGTAATGATCGACGAGGAGTTGCCCTCTTCTTTAAAACCATAGCAAGATCCTTGTATAATTTCCTGAAATCAGTGTCCGGGGGATACTGACTAGTAGTGGTTGCCGTTTCAAGGGGTGGTACGGCAACTACTATGCTTCCTGTCAGGTAAAATTTAATAGCTTAAACTGGATCAGAACGTTCTATTTGATAGTGTTTATCTTTGTATTCATTAATAAGAAAACGTAGGCTCTATGGCGCGTAATGCGGTTTTATAGTCCTGCTCTGATTTAATTGGTTTAATCTGCATATGGTTACTCCAGCATTACGGTTTTTGTATCTATTTTGTCATATTCTTTATATATACCGGTGAATTCCCCTCCACTTCGCCGGGATGCAATGGAAATAATTAATCGATAGTCATTTACGTTAATATTAAAAACCACACATTTTTTAATAATACAGGCACTGTGGAATTATTCTTTAATTTCTGTCGAAGTTTTCCATTCTGTTCTGCGTCGGGATTCGCCATTCAGAAATTCCTCAGCATCCTGATAGCAATTATCTTTATGTAGTGATACATGTCCCATTTGGGAAGTAAAGTAACATCTTTTATCATGTATTGTGACTTTTATTAATTACATGGAAAAATGCAGCCAGGTGTGAAATTAAAAAAATGAGTCATTTCCCCCACAAAATTTTCCAGATTTCTCACAGCGACGCCTGGCGCAATCCGGGTTGCGGGCTACCATTCATTGCTCCCATATTTTCATTATTATCATCACAATAATGAATAAAAACTAATCATTTAAGTTTCTTTGACGAATGCTGCCTGATGCCTGCGATCTCTGTAAAATGTTACAGTTTCTATACTCGGGAAACGTTCTCAGACAGGAAATCATCTAAAAAGACATTATAAATCATTAAATTAAAAATTTTTCCGCTATACAAAAATCCATATAGCTGCAAGAATATTCCTGCAGAATATGATCAGGCACTCGGAAAAAATAGCCCACCATTTACATCCCGAAACCCCGGACACATAAATATAGTTTATGATTATCACTCGTCACTGGCAGTATCTGCCAGCGGGATGATTTCGGCTCCGCTTTAATTCCTCCGCACGACGCTGGACATTCAGGTGATTAAGTCCGGTTGAAAATAGCGGCAAAAGACTTGTTAACTGGTCTTTTATGGCGTAGATTAGAGACTGATTAAACAGTCTCTAAAGGTCGTCTATGCCCAACATCATTCTCAGTGACACTAGCGCCAGTGTCAGCGAACTCAAGAAAAACCCAATGGCCACTGTCAGTGCCGGTGATGGTTATCCGGTTGCTATTCTGAACCGCAACCAGCCTGCTTTTTACTGTGTTCCAGCAGAACTGTACGAAAAGATGCTTGATGCACTGGATGATCAGGAGCTTGTAAAGTTGGTAGCCGAGCGCAGTAATCAGCCCCTGCACGACGTGGATCTGGATAGCTATTTATGACTTATACGGTCAAATTCAGAGATGATGCGCTGAAAGAATGGCACAAACTTGACAAGGCCATACAGCAGCAATTTGCCAAGAAGCTAAAGAAGTGCATTGAAAATCCTCATATTCCTTCTGCAAAATTACGCGGGATAAAGGACTGCTACAAAATTAAACTACGGGCGTCTGGCTTTCGTCTGGTCTATCAGGTTATTGACGATCTATTAATTATTGCTGTTGTTGCGGTTGGGAAACGTGAACGTAGTGATGTTTATAAACTTGCCAGTGAAAGAATGAGGTAAAAAATGAGTGATCGCAAAAAGTTAAGTATCAGCACTTTAAATTGAAAGAAATTACAGAAAAGCGTCTTCTTAACCGACTAAAAATGAAAGAACAGGCAGAACAACCCTATGACTACGCAATGTTTCACGCGCAGGGTCAAGCCATACTGGATATGTGGCTCGAAATTGCGATAGTTGGGGAAGCGCCATCTGAGCAGATAGCCACTGATTTCGTATATTTCAAAAATCTTCTCGAACCTTCCCGTTGGTAAAAGCCGCCTGAGTGGCCTTTTACTACCACCACTAAATTCCCCACATGCCTGGACATTCCGGTTATTTAGCCTAATTCTGTTGGCTGTGAGAGATCGGACCTGGTATAGTCATTACACGATACCTGTTTGTTATCTGTCTAAAACGGCTGAGTTATGTTTAATACTGAATCTCCTCATGAAACCTTTTTATCGCCAGAAGTTTATTCTGTTTCACCGGACGTATTCAATCAGTTTTTTGGGGCCAGGCATCTGTAATGATTATTGGTGGATAATCCGGCCTTTAAGACTGGAGTGTGCGGCTCTCATGCGGCGAAAAATTACTTCATGGTAAATACTTCCATAACGAAAAAAGTTCAGTCCAGTTATCCCGGACTTGTTCACAGTTTCTGTGGATAATCAATATACAGTTCCATCACGTTAATATTACCACTATATGTGGTATTCATCATATTCCTTATCCGCTTCACTGGAAAACAGCATATTCGGTAATATATCCGGCGACTGAGTTCCGGAGAGCGTCATTTTTACAGCCGGACACGTAAAGCTTACGTAATAACAGGTGCGACAGTGACGGTGTCACATTTCTGATAACGGTATCACAGTACAGCGTTGCCACGCTCCTGCTGACGGACAGCGCCCATGAAAGTTTTGCGGGATTAAGCCGCCTCCGTGACAGCGACAGCACTGAAACCTGTAGCCGGGTTCTGTCCGGTCCTTTACTCTTTCGTTTCAGATCCAGTCTGTCCTGGCTTTACCCCAATTCTCCAAAAAGCGGCAAAACAGCCTTCATCCCGTGCCATGACTGGCTTCATCGCGAATTTACCCGGAAACATACCCCTTTACGCATTTGGTTTTTCCCACAATAATGTGTGATAAGCAAACAAAAGGATCCGCGCGCTGCGATTTATTGTCGTGGAAGGATCCCGGCGCTCAGGTCAGAATAGCTGTATCCATAAACAGTGTGTGCTACGTGAAAAATAACTCATGAACAATGTCATTCCCCTGCAGAACTCACCGGAACGCGTCTCCCTGTTACCCATTGCACCGGGGGTCGATTTTGCGACTGCTCTTTCCCTGAGAAGAATGGCCACCTCCACCGGCGCCACACCGGCCTATCTGCTGGCTCCGGAAGTCAGCGCACTCCTCTTCTACATGCCAGATCAACGCCATCACATGCTGTTTTCCACTCTCTGGAATACCGGTATGCGTATCGGGGAAGCCAGGATGCTGACACCAGAGTCGTTTGACCTGGATGGCCTGCGCCCCTTTGTGCGGGTGCTGTCTGAAAAGGTCCGGGCGCGGCGCGGGCGCCCGCCAAAAAATGAGGTCCGCCTGGTCCCGCTGACAGATATAAACTATGTCAGGCAGATGCAAAGCTGGATGGTGACCACCCGTCCACGACGGCGTGAACCATTATGGGCAGTGACCGATGAAACAATGCGGAACTGGCTGAAACAGGCAGTGAAGCGGGCCGGGGCTGACGGGGTACATTTTTCGATTCCGGTCACACCACACACCTTCCGGCACAGCTATATCATGCACATGCTCTATCACCGCCAGCCACGGAAAGTTATTCAGGCACTGGTCGGTCACAGGGATCCACGTTCGATGGAGGTTTATACCAGAGTGTTTGCACTTGATATGGCCGCCACGCTGGCAGTACCGTTTACCGGAGATGGCCGGGATGCAGCTGATATTCTGCGTTCACTCCCCCCTGGCAAGTGAAAGCGTCACGGCACACGGACTAATATTGACTGAGGAATGCAGTATCACATACCACAGTCAATACTGGTTCGGCAGAACTCTTGCGCACTGCATACCACAGTCAATAAAGAGAAAGTAACATACCTCAGAGAACATCTGCATACTGCAGTCAATTTTCTGGCTTCACACTGGTGAGCGCCTTAGCGAGTTTTTTCGGATCTATCCCTGCAGCTTTCAGCGCCTTAATGATTTCGTCATAGTTCTGCTCAGGTGCTTTTTCGCTCTCTTCTTTCCGTGGCACTTTCACTGTACTGCTGATGAGCTTAGGATTCCGGTAATGCACGCTGAAGTAAGTGGCCCGGCCACGTTTGAATTCGGTGTAATCCAGATAACCAATATCCCTGAGCTGCTCCATGGCCTTTCGCACGGTGTGATTCTGCGTGTAGACGCTGGACGTCAGATTGAGGCGATCGCGCATACGTTTCATGGAAATGGGGGCAGGATTCAGCGGAAGGCTTTCGATGTAGGTATACAGCGCCTGTGCTGATTCCTTACGTTGCAGTGCATCAATCGCTTTCAGGCGTAACAGTACCCGCCGGTCCATGTGATACAGTTCAAATAACTTGGGCTCAGCCTTGATCTCCACAACATCTTCGTTGATGTCGTAGAACGCAGACTGCACCAGGTGTGTCGTCCAGCCTTTTGTTTCACTCTGAAATTTAAGCGTCACGGAGGCCAGTTTAAATAACGAATTACTGATGCGATCGCGCATTTTCTTGTTGGAGCGGCGGGAATCAAACCCACACATTTTAATGAAGTCAACAAATGAGAGCTCAAGGGTGTCATTTTTCACGCCATACTCAGACATCGAGCGAATGATCCCGAGCCATACCTTGAAATCCGTATCCATGTCCAGACGCGAACCAGTGATCTTCACATCATTGTATCCCTCGCTCCGGGCTATCGACAGCTGTACGAGTTCATCAGTGGCATCTGTGACGTTTTTACGGTTGGTCTTGCGCCTGGAGGTCGACTTAAGCGTTGGAACAAACAATCCCAGCCGCATGAGCGCCACGGGTTGTACCGTACTGGCGCTGTTAACATCCAGCTTAACAATTTCTCCGGTTGTCTTATCAGTTTCCTGCAGATTAAGAGGTAATTCATTATTTTTATTAGTCATTTTTAATACCAACAGTTATCCACACAGGGAAGTCTATATACATGCCACAGTCAACGGAAACACATACCTCAGTAAATACCTTTGCATATTACAGTATTGAAAAAGGCATACAACAGTCAATTTTTTACCAACCACAGTCAATGGCATCAGCCTGTTACGGCAGGCAACACGCGGGCTGTAACAATCCGGGGATCTCTTTATGATCTTAATAAGATCTCTTAGGGATCAATTACTGGATCGCAGGTATGAATAACTCTTTAATAACCCCTGTTCGGTTAACTTAGCTATCAATCGTTAACCGAAGTCAGCTTTTCTCACGCAGGAATTGCCCGTAACACATACCAGCCTAGAGACAAAGGATCCCGGCCATGTTCAACGGATGCATGAATCATTTCAGTTGAGCGGCTTCAGAGAATCGCCTGACGACAACTTCTCCCCACAGGCTATCGCACTCCCCCTTCGCTAAAATAGCCCGTGTGCGCCGTTTATAGCGGCGTTCTCTGTATATCCACACTCCCCGACAGAAGAATTTACTCTGTGACCGACGGTTTAAGCGGATACTTACCCGGAGATTACGCCCGGCTGACCAAACGAATCTGCTGCAGACCTGAACATTTTTTCACTTTCAAATCCTAATTGACTATTGTTGTGTGGCTTTTGCTGACAGTCGTGGTGACGTTATGGAGGCAGTCCATTCCGTGGAGTTCCGACTACTTTGCCAGCTATGGTGATAGTGTGTCAGTATCCATAAACAACGGCTCATATCATCACCGGTGGTAAGAAAACTTGCATACATCAGTGAATATTTCACATACCGCAGTCAATATGTATTGTTAGGTATAACATTAACCATATGTTATATAAAGATAAATTTTGACATTGACTTAATTAAGGCAGCTGCAATTGATGCCGTTATATTTACTGAAGTATGCACCTGCCTCATATCACAGCATCTTTACGACGATTATGAGAACAACTTTGCACTTTTTCCTTATCTTTGCATTAAACTCCAAGATTTATTAAAATAGCGCAAAGTTATGATTAAAGGATGTTCAGATGGGACTAATGGATACACTTGACCAGTGCATTACAGCAGGTCACGAGATGACAAAAGCGATAGCTATCGCTCAGTTTAATGATGACAGTCCGGAGGCACGAAAAATAACCCGCCGTTGGCGAATCGGAGAAGCAGCTGATTTAGTTGGGGTTTCCTCTCAGGCGATCAGGGATGCGGAGAAAGCCGGTCGACTTCCACACCCCGATATGGAAACACGAGGAAGAGTGGAACAACGTGTCGGCTACACGATCGAACAAATCAACCATATGAGAGATGTTTTTGGAACCCGTTTACGACGTTCTGAAGACTCGTTCCCACCCGTTATTGGAGTCGCTGCCCATAAAGGTGGTGTTTACAAAACATCTGTTTCTGTTCATCTGGCACAGCATCTTGCCCTGAAAGGGCTACGTATCCTGCTCGTTGAGGGGAATGATCCACAGGGTACAGCGTCCATGTATCACGGCTGGGTACCGGATCTTCATATTCATGCTGAAGACACCCTCCTCCCTTTTTATCTCGGGGAGAAAGATGATGTAAGTTACGCGATTAAATCAACCTGCTGGCCCGGGCTGGATATTATTCCTTCGTGCCTGGCATTACATCGCATCGAAACTGAACTCATGGGGAAATTTGACGAAGGCAAACTGCCAACAGATCCACACCTTATGCTACGTCTGGCTATTGAAACAGTTGCCCATGATTATGATGTCATTGTCATAGACAGTGCTCCGAATCTGGGAATCGGCACCATTAATGTGGTATGTGCAGCTGATGTGCTGATTGTTCCGACTCCGGCTGAGCTGTTTGATTATACCTCTGCCCTTCAGTTTTTTGACATGCTTCGTGATTTACTGAAAAACGTGGATCTGAAAGGATTTGAGCCCGATGTCCGGATCCTTCTTACCAAGTACAGTAATAATAATGGTTCACAGTCCCCATGGATGGAAGAGCAGATCAGGGATGCCTGGGGCGGAATGGTGCTGAAGAATGTTGTCCGAGAAACAGATGAAGTAGGTAAAGGTCAGATCCGTATGAGAACGGTTTTTGAACAAGCCATTGACCAGCGTTCTTCCACGGGCGCATGGCGAAATGCCCTTTCGATCTGGGAACCTGTCTGTAATGAAATTTTTGATCGGTTGATTAAACCTCGCTGGGATATCAGATAATGAAGCGTGCACCTGTCATTCCGAAAAATATGATGAAAACCGCACTGGTTGATACCGAACAATCTCCAGGACCTGCAGCGCCAATGGTTGATGCTCTGATTGCCAGGGTTGGTGCAATGGCCCGGGGGAATACAATTTCTCTTCCGGTCTGTGGGCGCGAGGTAAAATTCGTACTGGAATCCATTCCGGGCAACTCAATTGAAGAAATGTCCAGTATCTGGTCAGGTAACGAACGGGATCAGGAGCTTCTGACTGAGGATGCTCTTGATGATTTGATCCCCTCTTTTCTTCTGACGGGACAGCAGACACCCGCCTTCGGACGCCGGGTAGCAAATATCATTGAGGTTGCAGACGGAAGTCGGCGTCGAAAAGCAGCTATTCTGACTTCCACTGATTATCGTATTCTGGTTGGTGATCTTGATGATGAACAGATGTCAGCATTATCCCGCCTGGGTAATGACTATCGTCCCATCAGTGCTTATGAACGTGGTAAGCATTATAGCGAGCGACTTGAAAAGGAGTTTGCTGGCAATATTTCTGCTCTGGCTGAGGCAGAAAATATCTCCCGGAAAATTATTAGCCGCTGCCTGAACACAGCCCGGCTTCCTAAGTCTGTTATTGCCCTTTTTTCTCACCCGGGAGAGTTGTCGGCAAGGGCCGGAGAATCGCTTCTTAAGTCTTTTGCAGGTAAAGAAAGTATTCTGGAAAAAAAGGCTGCAGAACTTCATGACCTGAAAAAAGCAGGTGTAATTTTTGAAGTGGATGAACTGATTTCGCTACTTAAATCTGTTCTGAAAAACACTGCGTCGCCTTGTGAAAATCGGAGTTCACGCTATCAGTATGCACCAGGAGCATCTGCTCTGTACAAAGGAGATAAAGTTATCCTTAATCTCGACAGAAGCCGTTTACCCCCCGAATGTTTTGAACAGATTGAAGCTATTCTGAAAAAGCTGAAATGAAGGAATCAGATCCCAACAGGAATGGTAAAGCTATCTTCAACGAGCAGAGAATGAGGTTTGTTGCCAGATTGCCGCCCGGGACCACGGTCCCACTTACCGGTCTGGGGGACGATTACCACCCGGGACCACGGTCCCACTTACCAGTATGGGAGACGATTACTGCCTGGGACCACGGTCCCACTTACCAGTATGGGGGGATGATTACTGCCTGGGACCACGGTCCCACTTACCAGTATGGGGGACGATTACTGCCTGGGACCACGGTTCTATTTGCAACTCTGAACCTTCCCGAAAATTCGGGATAACAGGCAGAACATCTTCAATACTTTCCTCCCCCGCCTAAAGACTTGCCTCTTATACACAAATCCCCACCCGCTGATCTTATCTTATATTTCATTTTTTTCGGGGGTGTTATGGTGCTTTCTGATTGTTATTCATGGGCTAACGAGCAGTTTGGACATGCCTGTCTCGGTGATCCGCGTCGTACACGACGCCTTGTGTCACAGGCCTCTTCTCTCGCTCAGCATGCAGGTCTTTCTATTGTGAAATCATCCCAGTCCACTGCTCAGGTTGAAGGTGCGTACCGCCTGATACGTAACCCGTCTGTGTCCCCGGAAGCCATTGCCGAAGCCGGATTTACCGCCACTGCAAGGGCATGTGAGGCACATCCGCTGCTCCTCGCGCTGGAAGACACCACCACAATTAACTTCAGTCACGGTACGGCATTTGATGACCTGGGGAATACCATCACTAACCCGAAGACGCGCGGGCTGCTGGTTCACTCTGTCCTGATGTACGCCCCCGACAGCACCCTGCCAGTCGGTCTTATCGAACAGCAGCGCTGGAGTAGGGCCACGGACACCTACGGTGTTAAGCACCAGCGAAAAGAACGTCCCTATGAAGAAAAAGAAAGTTACCGCTGGCAGCAGGCTTCGGAGCGCATGGCCGAACGGCTGGGGGAGATACAGAAACGGGTAATCACTGTCTGTGACCGGGAAGCGGATCTCTGGCATTACCTGCATTATAAAGTCAGCCACGGGCAGCGCTTTGTGGTGCGTGCTGCACAGAATCGCCGGCTGGAAGAGGCACACGGTAAGCTCTTTGAACTGCCGGAAGTCCTGGCAACCGCGGGAAGCCACACGCTGAATGTGATGCAAAAAGGCGGGCGGGCCGTAAGCGGCTCGCCAGAACCGTATTGATATTGTCAGCGCCAGTGATATAAGACGGTAATTCGCCATTTGGATTGTCCGCTCCACCCAACATGTTGTTTCCTTAAGGTTCTCACACCAGAAAGGACATCAACATGCTGAGCAGAGAGGACTTTTACATGATAAAGCAAATGCGCCAGCAGGGCGCGTACATTGTCGATATTGCGACTCAGATTGGTTGCTCTGAACGGACGGTCAGACGCTACCTCAAATACCCTGAACCGCCAGCCAGAAAGACCCGCCACAAAATGGTTAAGCTGAAACCGTTTATGGATTACATCGACATGCGCCTGGCAGAGAATGTCTGGAATAGCGAGGTTATCTTCGCGGAGATTAAGGCAATGGGCTATACGGGCGGACGTTCCATGCTGCGTTACTACATCCAGCCCAAACGTAAAATGTGTCCGTCAAAAAGAACAGTTCGCTTCGAAACTCAGCCTGGATACCTGCTCCAGCACGACTGGGGCGAAGTTGAGGTGGAGGTTGCCGGGCAACGGTGCAAAGTTAACTTTGCGGTTAATACGCTGGGGTTCTCCCGCCGCTTCCATGTCTTCGCTGCACCAAAACAGGATGCTGAGCATACCTACGAATCACTGGTTCGCGCCTTCCGCTACTTCGGTGGTTGTGTGAAAACGGTGCTGGTTGATAACCAGAAGGCTGCGGTGCTGAAGAATAACAACGGGAAAGTCGTGTTCAATTCCGGATTCCTGTTGCTGGCCTACCACTATAACTTCCTGCCACGGGCATGCCGTCCACGCAGGGCCAGAACAAAAGGTAAGATTGAGCGGATGGTGAAATGCCTCAAGGAGAACTTCTTCGTCCGGTACCGCAGGTTCGACAGCTTCACTCATGTCAATCAACAACTGGAGCAATGGATAGCCGATGTGGCTGACAAACGGGAACTTCGCCAGTTCAAAGAAACGCCGGAACAGCGCTTCGCGCTGGAGCAGGAACATCTGCAGCCGTTACCGGATACGGACTTCGATACCAGTTACTTCGACATCCGCCATGTGTCCTGGGACAGCTATATCGAGGTTGGTGGTAATCGTTACAGCGTTCCCGAAGCGCTGTGTGGTCAGCCGGTATCGATACGAATATCACTGGATGACGAGTTGCGGATCTACAGTAATGAGAAACTGGTGGCCTCACATCGCCTCTGTTCGGCATCGTCTGGCTGGCAGACAGTGCCGGAGCATCACGCCCCGCTCTGGCAGCAGGTCAGTCAGGTGGAACATCGACCACTGAGTGCCTATGAGGAGCTGTTGTTATGCATGAGCTGGAAGTCCTGTTGAGTCGCCTGAAAATGGAGCATCTGAGTTATCACGTTGAAAGCCTGCTGGAACAGGCAGCTAAAAAAGAGCTGAACTACCGGGAGTTCCTGTGCATGGCGCTACAGCAGGAATGGAACGGCAGGCATCAGCGCGGTATGGAGTCCAGGCTGAAGCAGGCTCGTCTGCCGTGGGTCAAAACGCTGGAGCAGTTCGACTTTACCTTCCAGCCGGGCATCGACCGTAGGGTTGTCCGGGAACTGGCTGGTCTGGCGTTCGTGGAGCGCAGCGAAAACGTGATCCTGCTTGGACCTCCTGGTGTCGGAAAAACGCATCTGGCCATAGCTCTTGGCGTGAAAGCGGTGGATGCGGGACATCGGGTACTGTTTATGCCACTGGACAGACTGATCGCGACACTGATGAAAGCGAAACAGGAAAACCGGCTGGAGCGTCAGCTACAGCAACTGAGTTATGCCCGGGTGTTGATCCTGGATGAAATAGGCTATCTGCCGATGAACAGAGAGGAAGCCAGCCTGTTCTTCCGGCTACTGAACCGTCGATATGAAAAAGCGAGCATCATACTGACGTCAAACAAAGGGTTCGCAGACTGGGGAGAAATGTTCGGAGATCACGTGCTGGCAACAGCGATACTGGATCGGCTGCTACATCACTCAACCACGCTGAATATCAAAGGAGAGAGTTACCGGTTAAAAGAGAAACGTAAAGCAGGAGTGCTGACCAAAAACACAACGCCAATCAGTGATGATGAAATGGTGAAAAGCGGACAGCATCAGTAACGAAAGTATTTAGCGGGCATGAAAATGGCAAATAACGGTCAAACATCGTGGCGTTGACACCAGTCCCGTTTACTGTTTCATTCCGCTGCCAACTCATCCGGTATCACCAGGTCAGGGTATTTCCGTGACAGTAACCGCGTTATCCGGTAACGCCACATACTCATCAGCTTACGGGCGTAAAAATGAAGATTTTTCCAGGTATGGCCTGATGTCACTCCTCCGGCTGTTGTCGACAGGTGAATGTGCGAATGCCACTGCTGGTCACGTCCCCATGTGTGGATTACCGCGAATATCCCTGACTCCACCTCTGCCTGGCAGCTGATTTCCTGTATCATGTCGGCTGCGATACGACTCATCTCTGCCAGTAACCGCCGGTTGTGGAACACCAGAGACCAGTACTGGCACGGAAGTGTGAACACAATATGCTGCCACGGGCAGCCCGAAACCAGACTCAGCAGATACTGTATCCACCGGGTGCCAGCCTTCACCCCACAGTGCGGGCAGGAGCGGATTTTACACCGGAAGCAGACCTTTTTTGTGTGGCAACAGTCCGGTGACGAACAGCACCATTGCGTGTACCCCATCAGCGTGGTCCCGCAGGCCATGATTTTTGTCACTGACTCAATCACCACCGGACGCACTGAACCTTCCGGCTGCTTCTCCAGCCAGTTAAGCAAGCTGTTATCCTGCTGAAAGATATCGGAAAAACGGGGAAGCATCAGAAGGGCGGGGTGACTTCGTCCGGCCAGTGAACCGTACCACATTCCGGGCAGTACATGCCTCCGGTGCTGATACCGGCAAGGAAGTTTACTTCTCTGTGGAGACGATTTTCGTTTGCAAGGTTTAGCTGAACGGGCCATATAACAACCTGAAAGGCAATGAAATTTACTGTTTTTATAACGGTAATTTCAGACCATGACAAGCCGCAGCCGTCAGGCTGCCTACTCGATCCCTGCATTCTTCTGTAGTACCAATATTCCGACCGTAGTTTTATAGTAAGAACGGAATCTGTTTACGTGTCAAATCGAAAAGTTCAATATGGCAATATCTTTGCGTTGTTGTGGTAATAAATAATTATATTTTGTTAAGAGATTAAGGGGCGGTTATTGTATAAGAAAGTATAACAGACAAATTCCGCATACATTTCTCCCTAAGGAAGATAAGTATAGGCATATTTTATCTTTGCGTCATATCACGTATTAACGGAAGTGATGAATGCCTATACTGGTATATTCATTTACACTCTGGTATATAATTGTTATTAATATATAAAGTAACCCCACAATAAAATAAGTGCGCAGATATATAAAAATATTAATCTCATTGCAGAGGTAGAAAATATTCAAAGTGATACATGTCAAATTCTGATTTTTTTATTATTTCAAGATCATATGAATCTTTTTTTTGTAAACCATAGAACGGTAATGTGTTCATATATATATTATAAATGAATTTTCTGTAATCACTCTTGGTGCCTGTAAATGAAAAATACGCATAGGAACCTTCACTTAGAGTTTCACTTGACGTATTACTTTCTGAATCATCCCAAATAATAGCGTTGAAAAACATGTGTTTGCTATCCACTTTATCTGATTCATGTTTATGTGATATATAAATTTGGTTGTTTGATTTAGATAAAAGTGAATCAATAGTGCTCCATTTTCTCTGGGCGATAGGATCGATTGTTGGAATTATTTCTGTGTAATATATTTTCTTCCCAAAAAAACGTTTTTTTTCTAAGTGTCGAAGAGTGGGTGTAGGAATGTTCATATTTACTTTTCTTGGGCCAAGCATATTTTTAAAAGACCATAATTTATATTTTCTGTATTGTAATGGGGTATATCCACTGTTTTTCTTAAATTCTCTTGTGAAAGTTTGTTGAGAATCGTAGTGTAATTTTCCTGAAATATGTGCGATATTAAGATTGGTAAGCCTCAACAATACCGCGGCTCGTGTGATTCTGCGCAGTTGAATATATTTTCCTACCGGCATGCCAATGTTGTTTTTGAACAATATCTGTAAATATCTTCTGCTATATCCTGAATAATCAATGAGCGTGTTTATATCAATCGACATGACTTCTAGATTATCCTCAATATATTGCGTTATGGCATTTACTGTAAGTGTTTTTAGCATGTTTTATATCCGCTCTTGTGAAGATTATATTTTTATTAGTCAGTATTTTAATATGACAACCCCTCCTTTATTAGCTAATTGTGCACTAATCTTCTTGTGTGCACAATTAGCTAACGACCGGCTTGTAAAATTCTTAGAATGCCGCCCATTCCGGATGACAATGTTTGGTTAAATTGCATTAGGTATGAGGGTGCCAAGTCGTGAATAAAATATTTTGCTTCTTAACTGTAGCTGCACTCTGCGTGTCTTGTGCCCATGCAAACCGTGTCCAAAAAATAATATTTAATGCTGATGTTGTTGCTTCGGCCTGTCATGTGGAGGTCGATGCAGACGAAACCGGTAATAGTAGTCACCTTACGTTTGATACATACCGTAAATCATTACAGGCTTCTGTTCCACCGCGCGAGTTTACTGTGCGTTTGTATGAGTCTGGGGCCACGGTGCAGGGCTGCTCGGCTTTTCTGGCTGGGCAGATCGCCACCTTGGATTTTGGTAACCCGGGTCAACTGGATACAGCGGGAGTGGTTACCCGAGGGGCCGGAGACGGAATACGCATTGATGTTCGGGCTGTGGATGCACAGGCGGACTACCGCGCTCGCCTGACACTAACAAACCATTCGGTGAATTACCCGGTGGATTTTGCTGCCAGGGGGCAGTTTCGTTTCCGGGCGCAGCCGATATTTCCGGCGAACGTGAAGGCGGGGGAATACACGGGAGCACTGACGTTTGTGGTGACGTATCAATAACAGTGGAGGAGTGATAATGAAACTGGGACAGACCTTATCACAGCCCCTTCTGTATTGTCGGTCAGTTCTGGCGATTGCGATAGCCGCTGCACTGAACAGCGGTATCGCAGGTGCCGGTGAAAAACTGGATATGTCTTTTATCCAGGGAGGCGCTGGTGTCAACCCAGAGGTCTGGGCTGCCCTGAATGGTAATTATGCACCGGGACGTTATCTGCTTGACGTCTCTCTGAACGGGAAGGATGTCGGGAAGCAGATACTGGATGTGACGCCGCAGGACAGTGAGGCTCTGTGTCTGACGGAAGAATGGCTGACGAAAGCCGGGATCTATGTCAGTGCAGATTACTTTCGTGAGGGCTATGACGCCATACGACAGTGCTATGTATTGACAAAAGCCCCGTCAGTGAACGTGGATTTTGATGTTTCGACCCAGAGTCTGGCGCTGTCCATTCCCCAGAAAGGTCTGGTGAAGATGCCGGAGAACGTGGACTGGGATTACGGAACCAGTGCATTTCGCGTGAACTATAACGCGAACGCCAACACCGGTCGTAATAACACCTCGGTTTTTGGCTCTACGGACCTGAAAGCCAATATCGGGCGCTGGGTGGTGAGCTCTTCTGCCACAGCCAGCTCGGGGGACAGCGGGGATAACTCCGCCACGATAAACATGTTTACGGCTACTCGTGCCATCCGCGCACTGAGTGCGGACCTTGCGGTCGGGAAAACATCCACCGGGGACAGTCTACTGGGCAGCACGGGAACGTACGGAGTGTCGCTGAGCCGGAACAACAGCATGAAGCCGGGCAATCTGGGGTATACCCCGGTGTTCAGCGGTATTGCGAACGGACCGTCAAGGGTAACGCTGACGCAGAACGGACGGTTACTGTATTCAGAGATGGTGCCGGCGGGGCCGTTTTCCATCACGGATGTATCGTTGTACACCAGTGGCGATGTGACCATGAAGGTGACTGGTGAAGACGGGCGTGAATATGTACAGAACTTCCCGTTGTCCGTGATGGCCGGGCAGTTAAGTCCGGGGCAACACGAGTTCAGTATCGCGGCCGGAATGCCGGATGATGACAGCGATATGGACGGTGCGGTGTTTGCGGCCTCATACGGTTACGGTCTGGACGGAGTGACGCTGCGCGCCGGTGGTGTGTTTAACCAGAACTGGCAGGGGGCTAGTGCCGGGGCGGTTCTGGACCTGGGTTACCTGGGGGCGGTCTCTGCGGACGGTGCTTATGCCACGGCGAAATATCGCGACGGTAGCCACAGCGGGAATAAGGTGCAGTTATCCTGGAGTAAACAACTGGAGATGACGAGCACCGGGCTGCGGGTGAGCTGGTCACGGCAGAGTGAGGAATATGAGGACATGTCCTCCTTTGACCCGACAGAGCTGTGGTCGCAGTCAAATCATGGTCGCCGGACGAAGGATGAATGGAATGCCGGTGTCAGTCAGCCGGTGGGTGGACTGTTCAGTCTGTCGGTGTCCGGCTGGCAGCGGAGCTATTACCCTGCATCCATGACCGGGAGTTACCGGTACAGCGATGACAACGGTAAGGACACAGGTATTACCGGCACCCTGAGCACACAGATTAAGGGCGTCAGTCTTAACCTGGGCTGGTCCGGTTCACGGAACACCCGGGGAGAAAACAACTGGTCTGCATCGGCGTCAATGTCGGTACCGTTCACACTGTTTGACCGTCGCTACAGCAGCAGTACGTCGGTGAGTACGAGTAAAGACGGTGGCACAGGCTTCAGCACTGGCGTGTCCGGCTCGCTGAATGACCGTTTCAGCTATGGCCTGGGCGGTGGGCGTGATAGTGGTGGTGGTGTGAGTAGTTATCTGAATGCGTCGTACAGTGGTGACCGGGCTTATCTGAGTGGTGCCCTGAACAATTCACAATCCGGGGGAACCAGCGGTTCTGTATCGGTCAGTGGTTCGGTACTGGCAGTCCCGGCGGCGAAAGACATTATGTTCAGCCGCACGACCGGGGATACCGTGGCCGTGGTGAACGTGAAGGATACACCCGGAGTGAAGGTGACGTCCGGTGACGGACAGACTGACAGCGACGGCAACCTGGTGGTACCACTGAACAGCTATGACTGGAACACAGTGACGATTGATGCGGGCACACTCCCGCTGAGCACCGAACTGACGAACACCAGTCAGAAGGTGGTGCCGACGGACAAGGCGGTGGTGTGGATGCCGTTTGATGCCCTGAAAGTTAAGCGTTACCTGCTGCAGGTGAAGCAGCGTGACGGTGAGTTTGTGCCAGGGGGAACCTGGGCACGTGACAGTAAGAACACACCGCTGGGCTTTGTGGCTAACAATGGTGTGCTGATGATTAACACGGTGGATGCGCCGGGTGATATCACCCTGGGCCAGTGCCGGATACCTGCGGCCAGACTGCAGAATACTGAGAATCTACAGGAGATTACGTGTGAGTAAGCGTAACGCAGTAACGACGTTTTTCACTAACCGGGTGACAAAAGCACTGGGAATGACTCTGGCGTTGATGATGACCTGTCAGAGTGCGATGGCTTCCCTGGCGGCAGACCAGACCCGCTATATCTTTCGCGGGGACAAGGATGCGCTGACCATCACGGTTACCAACAATGACAAGGAACGTACCTTTGGTGGTCAGGCCTGGGTGGACAATATCGTGGAGAAGGACACCCGTCCGACCTTTGTGGTGACGCCATCCTTCTTCAAGGTGAAGCCGAATGGTCAGCAGACACTACGTATCATCATGGCCTCGGACCATCTGCCGAAGGATAAAGAGTCGGTGTACTGGCTGAACCTGCAGGATATTCCGCCGGCTCTGGAGGGCAGCGGTATTGCAGTGGCACTGCGCACGAAGCTGAAACTGTTCTATCGTCCGAAGGCACTGCTTGAAGGCCGCAAGGGGGCAGAAGAGGGCATCAGCCTGCAGAGTCGCCCGGATGGCAGGAGCATGCTGGTGAACACCACGCCATACATTTTTGCGATTGGCAGCCTGCTGGACGGAAACGGAAAGAAAATTGCCACGGATAACGACACAGCGCAGAAACTGCTGATGTTCATGCCGGGGGATGAAGTACAGGTAAAAGGGAATGTGGTTAAGGTTGCTTCACTGAACGATTACGGTGAACTGCAGACTTGGACAATTAACCAGAAAAAAACGTCGACGTCTTCCGGGCAGAAGGCATCTGATTCGCCGGTTAATCCGTCTGATAAGGCAGATAAAAAATAATCGCCCTCCGGAACACGGAACAGAGGGGTAATAAATGAAGAAAACAATGATGGCAGCCGTCCTGGTTTTAAGTGCGTTCAGTATCCAGTCTACACTGGCCGCTGAATACAGCGAGAAAACGCAGTATCTGGGTGTGGTGAACGGTCAGGTGGTCGGTAACAGTGTGGTGAAGGTGACCCGTACACCGACAGACCCGGTGCTGTACCGGAGTGGAGACACGACGCCTCTTCCTGACCGCCTGACTATCCGTAATGCAGAATCCAGAGCGGCATCCGGTGGCTTGGCGTATATCACAGTGAAACAGGTGCTGCCGGATAACAGGGAAGCCCGCATCACCCTGAGGACGGCCCTGATAGTTGACGGAAAGAGAGTGGCACTCAGTGCCAGACAGCAGGGTGAGGATGTGGTAATAACCGTACCTGATGCACAGAAGCTGGTTGAGTTAAGAACGGATGCACCGGCAGAGCTGGAAGTACCTGCCAGTTACCGGGGAAATCTGCAGATAGTCCTGCAGGTGGAAGACTGAGAATTCATCTCAACTAAAAAAGGCAGTACATCCAATGACTCTGAAACGGGTCATATTGGTAAAGGGACTTACCGTGTTTTTAATACGGGACTAACGCAAAGCTATTCTGAGTTAAACAATGTGTTTAATGAAATGCAGTTATTTAAATGAAGCTGCAGGGAATAGCTTCGCGGTAATTCCAGAAAATAAGGATTATCGATTTCAGTTTGTTATTTATGAAATATCAAGGAATTTGTCTTATGAAAAAGACTCTGATTGCACTGGCTATGGCAACTTCTGCTGTAGTATCTGGTTCAGTGATGGCTTCGGGTTGGACGGAAGGTCAACCAGGTGACATTGTTATTGGTGGCGAAATTACGTCACCATCTGTAAAATGGTTATGGAAAACTGGAGAGGGGCTTTCGTCTTTTAGTAATACTACAGATGAAATTATCAACCAGCAGTTGAATATTTCTGTTCCAACTGATGAGCTGTTTTTAGCAGCGAGGATGAATAAAGGACTTAAAGGTGTTTTCATAGGGAATGCTCTTATTCCTAAGGTTCAAATGGCATCTTATGATGGTAGTGTTATCACACCTAATTTTACTTCAAACACTGCAATGAATATTGCTGTGAAAGTAAAAAACTCAATTGATGATACCGAGCTTGGGACCCTTTCTGTTCCTTTGTCATTTGGTGCGGCAGTTGCAACTATTTTTGAGAACAATGTTTCTGATAGCAATGTGTCGAGTATTGCCGCTGGTTCTGCTGGTACTGTATTTGAAGGGCTTGTTAAGCCAGGTCACATGACTAATATGAATATAGCCTATAAATGGAATGGGCTCTCAGCAACTGAAATGTCTAGTTATGTAGAGAAGTTGATGCCAGGGCTAACTACGACAATCGATGGTAGTGGTTACCACAATTGGAATGATCTTGGTCACTCAAACTATACTTCTGCAACAAAAGCATCTTATCTCTCTTATGGTTCTGGTATTTCTGCTGGGAGTACTTTAGTTATGGATTTAAATAAGGATGTTTCGGGTCATCTTGAATGGGTGGCTCCAGTAACTATCACCGTTACTTATAGTTAATCACTTTCCTGTCCTTTCCTCTGTTTTATTTTTGGGGGAAAGGACGGTAGTTTGGGTGTTTTAATTTTTTGTTTTTTAATTCGGTGAGTGTTTGTCTGCATGAAATAGAAAAAACAATGATGAAAATAGCATGTCACTATAAATTTATTCTTCCTGCCATTATTTCGGTGTCCCTGTTTTATTCAGCTTCACCATATGCAGACATTCTTGATGGCGGCGAAATTCAGTTTAATGGCTTTGTCACTGATGAGACACCGAAATGGACTTGGCAGATAAATTCTCCTGATCAGAGCTGGGCAGTGGATACTGCCGATGCACGTACAGAAAACGGGCAATTGGTTTTTAATTTGAGTGATAAAGGAACTCTGTCGTTTCTGGAGGGGCATCTGCACGAGGTAGCTGAACGTGGCGGGCCCGGATTCACGCCATTTATTACCTTCAGCAGTAACGGACAACCTTTTACTGTGACGGAAGGGAGTGGAACCTCAGCACAGCACTTTCGCGCTTCTGTCCCGGTGCGTGACCCAGAGACGGGGAACGTGTCGGGGCAGCTTTCTTTTACCCTGAATCAAGGAATGGCGGTCAGTGCCGGTAGACAGGAAGACGGGGCATCCGTACCGGCTGGCATGTCGCTTGTCAGTGGACAGAGTGTGACGGATGTACAGCCGGGAAGTCTGCCACAGGGGGTGAAAAACCGTCTGTCTACCTTATTACTGATGAATCAGAATTTTGGAAATGGCATGAATGCGGTGGATAACGGACAGGTTATCAACCAGGGGGTACTGGCCAACGGTCGTGTGATGAATCTGGCTGCGGCTTATGCCTCTGCTGTGTCGGATTTTGAACTGCGGTTGCCGGCAGAGGGCACACCGGCCCGCTGGCAGGCGGGGCTGAATGTGACGATCACGGTACAGTGATGTTTGCAGGGATGTAAGGAGAAACGAGAAATGAAAAAGGTGACGTTGTTTCTGTTTGCTGTCAGCCTCCTGCCTTCCTGTGTACTGGCCTGGAATACGCCGGGAGAAGATTTCAGCGGAGAGCTTAAGCTGGAAGGCACGGTAACTAGTATCCGTAACCCGTGGGTGTGGAAAGTCGGGCGGGGAAATGAAACTCTGGAGGTTAAACAGAGCCGTGATGTTCGTGACGGTGGGCAGGGAATTCCGGTTGCACTGCCGACGATGACCGTTTTACTGGGAAAAACCACCCTGACCACACCGGCAGGACGTGAGGGGCTTTCACCCCGGGTCAGTTACGGAAAAGGCGCTGAGGATTTTTCACTTGTCTGGACAGCACCTGGCATGGCGGAAGTGACGCTACCTGTTGCCGGAGATAATAATGCCCAAGCTGGCACATTTGTTTTCAGAATGCAGGCTGCGGGGGTATTGCGCCATGTGAAGGACGGACAGTCGGTGTATGTCGGCGTGTATGACGACCTGAATGCGAATGGCCTGCCTGGTGAAAACACGGCCATGAAGGCTTCTGATATTCCGGGTGTTCTGCAGAAGATGTTCAGTGGCGAAGGTCCCGGCTGGCTGCAGACAATGACAGTCAGTGGTTATTCGGGAGTGAGTCATTTCAGTGATGCCTCCCTGCGTCAGGTTGAAGGTGCGTATGGTGCACAGACTGTGGCAGGCAGTGGTGAATTACGTCTGAACGGCGCGATGCCTGAACGCTGGCGGGTGTCACTGCCGGTAAGTATTGAGTACCAGTAAGCGGGAGGACGGTCCGGTGCTGAATATTATTCATCGTCTGAAGTCTGGTATGTTTCCGGTTCTGTTTTTTCTGACTTCAGCCAGTGTGCTGGCACAACCCCTGATTATTCCACCGGGACACTGGCAGGAGGGGATGGCTGTGGGCGTGACGGAATTCAGCGGCACGCTGTATGTTCCTGATGTTTCCTGGCACTGGCAGCCCCGCGCTGTGCGGATGAGCTCTCCTGATGCCATGCAGGCCGGTCTGGCAACGGGTAAAAGTGGCATGGTCAGTGAAAGTCGGGCAGGCCAGGATTTTTATATTCTTGGCGGACATACCGTATCACTGACAACCGCCCGTCCTGGGCTGCAGCCGTCAGTGATATTGCTTCAGGTGACACCGTCATCCCCCCGTATTGCGGCCCGGGGAGAACTCGCCCAGGGGCAGGTGCGTTATGGGGAAATCACGTTCACCGTTCGTCACCTGCTGGCATGGCAGGACAATATCACTGCGGGGCAGGGCTGGAGCGTGGTCAGCGGAGAGGTGACACCGGAGGCCGAAAAACAGGTGAAACGCCAGTTATGGCAGGTGAACGGCTATGAATGGACCCCGGACTATGCCGGGTTAACCGCGCGTCCTGATGCGTTTATTTCAGGGGCAGAGTCGCTGTTGTCACAGGAGAATGGCAGACAGAATATTGTCGGTGTCTGGGTGACCTCCCTGAGTGATGTGCGGGTGAATTTTCCCGGCGCTGAAGAGCCGGTAAAACGCTGGCAGGGGAATCTGACGCCGGTGGTGGTGTATTTCTGATGACCTGGAAACGAAAAGTGTTGATACCGATGTGGTGTGTGGTGGGTGTCTGTGTGGCAGTAGCCTGCATGGCATGCCTGGTACTGACATGGGTGATGTTCTGTGCGGTACTGATGTGGTGAATGTTGTAAGCGTAAGACAAAAAATCCTTCTGACCGGAACCTGCTGGTATGAGCTGAGGGGGCTGTGGCACCTGTTATCAACACAGGGATACAACGTCTATCGTGTACCGCTGGGGTATTCCAGTGTCCGGGAGGGCTGGGACCTGATTATTGTAGCGCTGAGTGCAGAGCCTGTTGCGGGATGGGGACGTCATCTGCCCCGGATACGTGAACTGAGGGCAGAAATGTTCGGTGAAATGCTGGTTCTGGTGCCGGAAAGGCTGGAGATGCTGAGGGTATTGCGAAATATCTGCCTGGTGCGCAGCGGATGCATGCCGCTGTCGGACCTGGAAAGAACTGTCTGCATGGCACTGAACAGAAAGGCAGTGCATGCCGGTAAATTCCGCCTGACGTCCGGACAACGACAGGCACTGAAACGCCTTTCTGAGAGAGGAAGAGACCGTCCCCTGAATCTGAAACAGAGTGAACGGGGGCTGTACTGGCATTATGCCCGGCTGGCAGAGAATGTGGGCGTCAGGGATTTCAGAATGCTGCTGATGACCGGGCTGGACAGAGAAATCCATAAAATGGAGGACTGGCAGTATGAACAGTGATTTTGTATCCGCAGAGAGACTGAGACGTGCGTTCAGTAACGGGGAGTTTGAAGCGTATCTCCAGCCGGTGGTTTCTGCATCCGACCTTACTGTGTCCGGTGCGGAGCTGCTGGTTCGCTGGCACATGCCTGCAAGCGAAATCATTCCGCCGGCATATTTCATTAGCCGGGTGGAATCTGCCGGTCTGTTGTTGCCTCTGACGGAAAAAATCCTGAACTGTGCGGTGGCAGGGCTTTCGGAGGTTAAAGCCATGCTGCCGCGTGGTTTCCGGCTTGCCGTGAACGTGACGCCGGCCCTGCTGGCTGAGCGTGAGTTCACTCAGATGTGTCTGGCGCTGGCAGGGCATGACAGCATACATCTGGTTCTGGAGCTGACGGAGCAGCAGCCGTTTAACATGGACAGGCAGACTGAACGGATGCTGAGCCGGCTGAGTGATGCCGGAGTGGCATTTGCGCTGGATGATTTCGGCACCGGATGTTCCGTACTGTCGTACCTGAAGCACTTCCCGGTCAGATATATAAAAATGGACAGGAGCTTCACACAGGACATTCTGAGTGAACAGACATCCCGGCATATCGTGGAAAGCGTTGTCGGGCTGGCAGGAAAGCTGGGTATTGATACGGTGGCAGAAGGTGTGGAAACACAGGCGCAGGTGAACTGTCTGTGCTCTCTGGGAGTGGATTATCTGCAGGGGTTTTATTTCGGCAGACCGGAAAAAGTGGATACATTTTGTTGTGAGTATGGATAACGCCAGCGGTGTAATCAGTAAGCCATTCCTGAAAAACAAAATTAAACACATTTAAGTGATTTTATTTCTGATATTTCAGACTCCGGCAGTGTTTTATTTTTATTCCGGCTTTTGGGGGCTTATTTCTTTATTCTTTTATTCATATCTTGCATTGAGAGGTAGGCATGTTTATTCACTTTGTCAGCAGGCAGGGGCGAAATCTTCTGGTGAATATAAAAGACATCAGATGACTTCAGTGAGGTTTACAGAAAAATAAAAGAAATTTCACCGCGAGTGAATAATACAGGTAAAGGCGTCTCAGAGGGGAGTGGACATGCGCCAGAATGCTGTGACTGATGTTGTGCTTATTATTATATTTTTCTTTCTTTTATTAATTTGCGGAAAAGTTTCTGCTGATACCGGATGGCAGTCCGGTGGGGATTTTCTGGGTGCTGTGGAATTCGGGGGTACCATCACGCCTTATGATGATTCACTTCCTCCCTGGCTGTGGAAAACCGGCGGATATACCGGGTTCAGCAACAAAATCAGTGAGCTGACCGGTAACGAAACCCGCCTGACGGTCAGCGCGCCCCGTGACCTTCTGCTGCTTGCCGGTAAATCAGCCCGTGCTTTTGAGGGCAGTAAAATATCCGGTGCCGGTATTGTTCCTGTTATTCAGCTGAAGGGAAGTGACGGAAGCGAAATCCACATTCAGTGGGCCAGTGGCACACCGGGACAGGGGGTTCTTGTTTTGCCACTGAGTGTCGCCGGGGGCACTCAGACAGCAGGAACACTGGCAGCAGAAGTTCAGGCTTTCGGGGCGCTTGCGTGGGCAGAAGAGGATGGCTTTGGTGCCAGAATCACCCAGACGCTGGGGAATAACAGTGCTGACGCTTATGTGTTTAATGGCGGCGTACCCGACAGCAGCACGTGGCGTACCGCCGACGGGCTGAGTTTCGTTTCCCGGATGACGGAAGGCGAAGTGTCCGCAGAAAGTATCTGGACACAGCTGAAACAGGGAGTTCCGGGAGTGTCTGACTCACCGGTGATTACTGATGAAAGCGGTTATCAGGACCTGGTGGGTGAAGGCTGGTTTTATTCCGGGGCATATGCACTCGGGATTTCTTCCGGTGCAGTTCTTAATCTTCATTTCAGTAAACCGGTGACAGGACAGTCAGTCTGGCGGGCAGGGATGACGGTGATTATCCGTTATGCCTGAGTAGTGCTGATTTTATTTTTTTCAGGATTAATTAAAAATGAACAGAATTTATTCTCTTCGCTACAGCGCTGTGGCCAGGGGCTTTATTGCCGTATCTGAGTTTGCCAGGAAATGCACCTGCCGGGTTACCGGGAAAAAACATCTGAAAGCCGCTGCACTGTTATTATCGCCACTGCTGCTTTCCGGTCCGGCAGGTGCCTCCATAGTAAGTGCAGAAATTGATTATCAGATATTTCGTGATTTTGCTGAAAATAAAGGCGCGTTCCGTCCGGGGGCCACAGACATTGCCATTTATAATAAACGGGGAGAGCTTGTCGGTACACTGAATAAAGCCGCCATGCCGGATTTCAGTTCCGTTAACGTGAAGTCTAATCCCGGCGTGGCAACGCTGATTAATCCCCAGTATGTCGCCAGCGTGAAACATAACGGGGGATATAAAAACGTCAGCTTTGGTGACGGGGAGAACCGTTACAATATTGTCGATCGTAATGAGCATGGCTCTCAGGATTTTCATGCGCCAAGGCTTGATAAGCTGGTTACCGAAGTTATACCTGCGTCTGTTACTGAAGAAGGGCAAAAAACAAATGCCTACGCTAATACAGAACGTTACACTGCGTTTTATCGGGCAGGAAGTGGTACGCAATATATCAAAGATAAAAGTGGGAATGTAACTCAAATATCAGGCGCCTACAGTTATCTGACAGGGGGGACTGTCGGTGCGCCGTCTTCGTCTGACCATATCATTGCAAGTAGTCCCGGAAATGTTTTTAACCCGGTCAATGGTCCTTTATCCAGCTATGGCGCACCTGGAGACAGTGGTTCTCCCTTATTCGCCTATGATTCATGGCAGAAAAAATGGGTGATAGTGGGGGTGCTGTCGACCTGGACCGGGGAGCAGGGGGTAAACAGCCGGTGGGCCGTTATTCCTCTGGATTTTCTCGAACAAACATTTAATGAGGACTATGATGCCCCGATCACGTTCAGTGCATCGGACGGCGGAATGCTGACATGGACCTTTAACAGCGATACCGGAACGGGCACCCTGATCCAGGGAACCACCATATATACCATGCACGGGCAGCAGGGAAATGACCTGAATGCCGGTAAAAATCTGGTGTTTTCCGGTAAGGAGGGACAGATTGATCTGCAGAACAGTGTTTATCAGGGTGCTGGTTCACTGACATTCAGGGATGACTATACGGTTGCAACTTCAACCAACAGTACCTGGACTGGTGCCGGTATTATTGTGGACAAAGGGGTGTCCGTAAACTGGCAGGTTAACGGTGTGAAGGGTGATAACCTGCATAAAATTGGTGAAGGTACGCTGACGGTACAGGGTACAGGTATTAATGAGGGTGGTCTGAAGGTCGGGGACGGAACAGTTGTTCTGAATCAGCTGGCGGACAGTAACGGGCAGGTGCAAGCGTTCAGCAGTGTCAATATTGCCAGTGGCCGGCCGACCGTGGTGCTGACTGATGACCGGCAGGTAAACCCGGATAATATCACCTGGGGATACCGTGGAGGTACACTGGATGTTAATGGCAACAGCCTGACCTTTCATCAACTTAACGCTGCGGACTATGGTGCTGTGCTGGCAAATAATGCTGATATCATGGCAACCATGACGCTGGATTATGTTCTGCGGGCCGACAACGTGACACTGAACACCTGGTCGGATTCCCGGAGAGGCGATGCAGGTTCGCTTTATAAGTACGACAACCCATATACCAAAACGACGGATTATTTCATCCTGAAGCAGAACAGCTATGGTTATTTTCCTACCAACCAGACAAGCAATGATTACTGGGAATATGTTGGCCACAGTCAGAGTGATGCACAGAAACTGGTGGCTGACCGTTTCAATGCTGCTGGGTATCTGTTCCACGGACAGCTGAAAGGCAATCTGAGTGTGGATAATCGCCTGCCGGAAGGCGTTACTGGTGCCCTGGTGATGGATGGCTCTGCGGATATGTCTGGTACGTTCACCCAGGAAAATGGACGCCTGACGCTGCAGGGGCATCCGGTTATCCATGCATACAATACTCAGTCTGTGGCAGACAAACTGGCTGCCAGTGGAGACCACTCGGTTCTGACTCAGCCCACATCATTCAGTCAGGAGGACTGGGAGAATCGGAGCTTTACCTTTGACAAGCTGTCACTGAAGAACACCGATTTTGGCCTTGGCCGCAATGCCACGCTGAACACCATGCTTGAAGCAACAGATTCGACGGTCACACTGGGCGACAGCCGGGTCTTTATTGACAAAAATGACGGTAACGGTACGGCTTTTATGCTGGAAGAAGGCACATCAGAGGTGATGAAGGATGCAGACCGTAGCGTGTTTAACGGCAGTGCTGTCCTGAACGGGAAGACGACGCTGGATATCATGAACGCAACCTTTAATGGTGATATCAGCGGTCATGCCGGCTCGCATGTAGAGTTGTCGCGCCGAAGTCACTGGAATATGACGAAAAGCTCCACACTGGATTCGTTCAGAAGCAAAGGCGGGACACTCTCCCTTGTGACAGACAACTGGTCGCCGAAAACGCTGACGGTAAACATACTGCATGCCAGCAGTATGAATATCGCCATGGGTGTCAGCACAGCCGACAACACGGGAGATCGGATTGATATCCTAAATAAGGCTACGGGCGGACATAACACACTGGACCTGTCCTCCCTTTTTGACCAGACCGTCACACTGAAAAATGACCTGACACTGGCATCTGCACCGGTCGGAACTTCTCACGGGTACTTCTCCTTTGCTAGCCTGAACAGGGGGTTTACTGTTTATACCCCTGACACGCAGGTGCAGGAGAAAGACGGCAGAGTTTACTGGCAACTGAAAAGTCATGCCGGAACAACAGAATCTCAGGTATCAACGGATGTCAGTGATGATGTGACAGATACAACCACTCCGGTTGCACCGGATACAGGTAATACAGGAAGCACTGAGGCTGATGGTATTGTGTCTGAAGGGAATAGCAGCAGCGGAGTGACTCCTTCCCCTGATTCTCCGGCAGAGAATGCGGGCACGATGGTGAATGGCAGTACGCTGTTTAAGGGCGCGGATAACACACCTCTTCTGAAGAAAGCGCGTGCCATGTTTGCCGCCCGTGAGTTTATTCTCAGCGACAGTGCTGACCGCTGGACACAGGTGGTGGATAACAGTGATGCAGACGGAGGTGCATGGGCCATGACAGGGTACAGTCATGGCGGATATGACGACTTCAGCCTGAACCAGAGCGGACTGAATGTGGGATTCCGTCAGTCTGCCGCCGGCAATGCCTGGTGGGGGATGGGGGCAGAGTTTTACCGGGGGCACAGCAGCACAGATGACTACCGGGATGATTTCAGCCTGTGGGGCGTGCATGTTCTGGCGGGCAAATCGTTTGCCGGTGGTCTGTTCGTGGATGGTATGGCCGGATACCGGGCGCTGTCTGAAGACTACACCATTCAGGGAGAGCTGAGTGACCTGTCAGGCAGGGCGAAAAGTCATATCCTGACAGCGGGTATCCGTGGTGGGTGGAAGATGCATGCAGCCTCCCTTGGTATGTCGATAACACCGACTGTTTCACTGAACGGTGCACAGGTGGACGGAAATCGTCTGCAGGGGCGGGAGCGGAGCGTGGAGCTTCATGATGGCGACGCCCTGTGGCTGAAGGCCGGGGTTGAGGCAGAAAAAGTCTCCGGAAATATGACGCTGAAGGCAGGTATCTGGCGGAATATCACGCTGAATGATATGCCTGGAATGACCCTGCGTGATGACTGGAAAGCCCGTCACTATGATGCAGAGAAGGCTGACCACTATACCGTTTCGTTTGGTATCAACGGAAAGCTGACGGAGAAACTGTCAGTGCAGGCAAAGGTGAACAGCAGTTTTGATGGTTACTTTAAGACGGATGCGGAAGGAATACTGGGTATCCGGTATGACTTCTGATAACAGCCATCGCTGATGCTGCAGGGAGAAGGAGGGGCAGAACAGCGCCCCTCCTGACAGGGCAGTATGGTCAGGGCTGTAGTGGATCACAAAATCA